>JBFZEW010000056.1:0-5103 GCA_041306665.1 Spirochaetota bacterium
TTTGATTTAAATGCTCTTTACGGCAAATACGGTCCTATGGTTTACCGGCGATGCAGATATCTTCTGAAGGACGAAGACATGGCATTTGATGCTACACAGGATGTTTTTATGAAAATTTTTGAAAAGAAGGATTCCATCAAACTTGATCATCCGTCAAGTCTTCTCTACACCATTGCTACGAATTTATGCTTGAATATGATACGTGACAACAGAAAAGTCAGCACAATGGAAAATGATTCCATGCTGTCAACAATCGCGTCATTTGAAGACACTGAACATAAATTTATTCTTACTGAACTGATTGATTCGTTATTCGTTCATGAACTTACCGGTACTAAAGAAATCGCCGTAATGCATCATGTTGACGGAATGACTTATGAGGAAATATCACAGGAAATCGGAATGTCTGTATCCGGTATCAGAAAAAGACTTAGAAAGCTCAAAGAAACCCTTCAGCTCAATCACACTGATATTAAGAAGGAATTACTATGAATAATAATAAAATACCTGAATTGCTGCTTGAAAAATACATTCTCAACGAATTATCTCCTTCACAGCATCAACGTATTGACAACGCGGTAAAAAATGATGCATCTGTTCAGAAAAGAATTGATGAACTGAAAAATTCCAACCTTGAAATCATGCAGAAATATCCTGCTGAAATGTTTACAAATATCGTGCAGAACCGTCTCAACATGAAGTCCGGAAATAAACAGTCCGTAAGAGCAAGCTCTTTTTCAAATAAAATTAAAATCGCTGTTCCAGCGTTTACGACTTTGATGCTTCTTTCAGCGATTTTTTATTTCAACAATTTCAATAACGGTATTGACTCTCCTGAGGACATCAGAATAAAAGGAATTGAATCTTCAGCTAAATTGAATATCTTTAAAAAAACAGAAAATGAAACAGTAATGCTTCACCCTGAAGAGATAGTTCAGGCAAATGATTTGATTCAACTGCAATATTTTACTGCCGGTAAAAATTATGGAGTTATTTTCTCCGTTGATGGAAATAAAAATATAACCAAACATTATCCATATTCTGAAACTGATGCAGATACAATTCTCGAATCGAATAAAAACATTCTGCTTCAGAATTCATATCTTCTTGATAATGCCCCGAATTATGAAATATTTTTCTTCATTATTTCGGACAAAGTGATTGATATTAAGTATATTAAAGAAAACTTAAAAAAATTCGCAGTTGAAGAAAAAAATATCGAAAATGCCGAATTAAAATTTGACAGGGAATATACTATTATCAAGTATCCGTTAAAGAAGAGAAAACAATAAACATGAAAAGAATAATAATAACAATACTCGCAATTTCAGTTTCGATTATACTTAACGCGGAAACAAAATCACAGGAAATAAAAAGATTTGTTATTGCTGTCGGAGCAAATTACGGCGGTAATGACAGAGTGCGGCTGAAATATGCAGTTTCTGACGCGTCTTCGTTTATTGATGTTTTCAAGGAATTAGGAGGCACTGAACACGCTTCTTGCTTTCCTCTTTTCAACCCGGATTCAAGGATTTTTTATTCAACATTTAATCAGGTAAAGGAAAGCATAACTGATGCCAACAATAAATACCGGAAGACTGAATTGTTTTTCTATTATTCTGGCCATTCAGATGAAACCGGAATTCTTCTCGGAGACAATAAAGTTTTTTATGCGGACATAAAAAAGATTCTTCAGCAGATTCCGGCGGATGTAAAAATTACAATTCTTGATTCATGTTCAAGCGGAGCGTTTACCCAGGCAAAAGGCGGACAAATGAAACCTTCATTCATGTTTGATTCATCATATGACATGAAAGGAAATGCTGTAATGACTTCAAGCGCGCGCGATGAAGTTTCACAGGAATCAGACAAAATCAGAAGTTCATTTTTCACATACTATCTTTTAACAGGGCTTCGCGGCGCGGCTGATGTTACACAGGACAAAAAAATATCTTTGAATGAAGCGTATCAATTCGCTTTCAATCAGACCTTGCAGCGGACGCAGAAATCCATCGGAGGAGCACAGCATCCGAATTACAACATTCAGATGGTTGGTACGGGCGATGTAATTTTGACTGATATTAGTAAAGGAGCAAATCAGATTGTATTTGATAAGAAAATGCAGGGGAAAATCTACATTCACGATGAAAACGATGTTTTTATCGCTGAAATCGACAAGTCGCTCGGAAGCGAAACATTTCTTTCCCTGAATGATGGTACATACAAAATCATCAACGAGTCTGATAATAATATTTTTGAAACCTCAGTTGAAATCGAAAAAAATAATACGCTTGCGATGAATAATGACAGCTTTACAAAAACCAATCCTGAAGAAACAACTTTCCGAGGAGAGCAAGCTGTAGATAATCCTGAAATAAAAAGACCTATGTCTAAAACAGTATTCAGCTCAATGAACATGACTTTTTCTGGCTACGGTGCGCCGGTTCAGACTGTTGCTTTTGCTGACAAAAGAGTAATGACCTATTCCGGCGCTAAAGGCGGAGTGCTTATTAATAATAAATTATGTTTTGGTTTTTTAGGAATGGGATTAACATCTCCAATTGATCGGACTGAATATCAGAATAATTATTCTTCAGAATATCCGGATTATGATTTAATATCTTTAGGTTTCGGCGGTTTTATGACTGAATATTATTTTTTCCCCGAAGAAATAATTAATTTTTCTTTCGGCTTAATGACAGGCGCGGGTTCTGTCACTGTTACGAATGACAATCAGGATTCATCAACCGAAATGGAAGATTTAGCGAAACCTTTTTTCATTCTCTATCCAGAAGCAAGCATGTACATAAAAGTGACTAGATGGTTTAGAATCGGAGCCTCCGTCGGCATTATTCTGCCGCTTGGTGTTGATAATTTCGGCATGAATAACTCATCAATTAGATCCGTCACAGGTTCAGTTGTATTTGCTTTCGGTTGGTTTTAAGCCATTTCCCGATTTTTTTTAAATTTTTTTGATTTTTTTCTTAAAAATCCAAAAAAGTTTTAACTTTTTTTCCTGTTTTTTCGTTTAAAGGGCAGGAGGAAAAAATGAAAACTTTTTATCTCGCAATTTTAATTCTTTTTGTTTTATTAAGGCAGCCTTCCCATGCGCAAAATTCCAGAAATATTATAATTTCAGAAGTATATTATTCTTCAAGCGGAAATGACTGGGTTGAGATTAAATGTATTTCATCCGGATCTGATGGAATTGACATCTCTTCTTTTTATGCAACAATGTATTATGGGACAAATGAGAGGCTTTCCGCTGATCAAATAACGCTATACTCCTTCGATAAACCTGATACGCCTTATGATGACAGATTTGCCGTAATTTATCTCACATCTTCAAAACCCGATGAAACAGACTTTACCGGCGATGCGAATAAAAACGGAATTCTGGAAATTCACTGTAATAATTATTCATCATCGCTTTGGAACAGTGAAGCCGTGATTGCCTTGGACACTAATGATGATCCGAATGATGGAATGATTGACTTCCTGTTTTATTCCAACCAGGACAGTTCAATTAATAGTAATGTTGAAGATTATGTCACTTCCGCAGTTGCAACCTCAGAATGGAAAATTTCAGGAAATAACATTCAATTATCTTCAGTAAAAATTAACGATTCGCAAAATAACATATCAATCATTCGAAATTCATATTCTGATACAAACAGCAGCAATGATTTTAAAATATCTGCACAACTGACGCCTGGAAAAGAAAATATTTTTAAAAATCCATCCCGGATTGATAAAAAACTTTTTAACATTCCTTTAAAGAAAAATATTTTCTCCGCAAAGCAGAATCAAATTTTCTTAAACATAAATACCAATACTTCAGTAATTATCGAAGGCCGGCTTTTTACTTCCGACGGATTCATGATTTCGAAATCAGAAAAATACAGTTTACCCATATCAGGAAATTACAACATTGAACTAAAATTAAAAAAACATACGGTTCCAGGACTTTATGTTGCGCTGCTGGAAGCTAATTCGGAATTTAAAGTGCAAAAAGAAAAATTTGTATTAGTGATCGCAGAGTAGCACATGAAAAAAATTATTTACATCTTATTTATACTAATTTTAAAAACAAATTTTATTGTCGCATCTTCCAATCCGGAGACACCGAATTCTTTCAGCACAGCCGCAGGAGAAAAGAACTTCTACAGATTTGATAATATCAATAAAGACAATCCTTTCTTTTTATATAATTCGTCTTACGCCAATCCCTACTCAATCAAAGACTGGAATAGCTTTGATGTATCTCTTTTATATTTTAACAAGTCTTACTGCGGATTGGAATATTCTTTTTCAGGCGTAGACTGGTATAGTGAATCAAAATTATCATTTATCAGTGGAATCCAGAATAACAGATTTTTTTATCCAGAAATCAATTCAAATATTTACTTAACAAAATACAATTTTAACGGAGAGGATAAATATTTATATAATTTCGATATTGATCCTAATTTTACGATAAACATATTTAATTACTTTACAGCATCTTTTCTTTATAAAAATCTAATCCGAACATTTTCTTGCGATAAATACGAACCCTTTCAAAACTTTTCTGCCGGAACAAGGCTTTTAATTACAAGCGGCCTTTCTTTTGATTATAACCTCACAAACGTCAATTTCAACAGAATTAATTCAGCAGCAGTCAACATAAACATCTTCAATAATCTTTCTCTTAAAACCGGATATGAATATGAAACTGAATCTTTTTTCGCCGCGAGTGCGATAACTTATAAAAATTTTAAGTTTTCTTACTGCTGCAAATATCATGCCTATCTGGAAACCACTCACATGGCCGGTATTTCATATACAACATCTGTGTTCTCATCTAAACCATTCAATTTTGGAATGAAACATTCCGGTAAAAAAGTTACTCCTGAAATGTACATTAATCTCCAGGAGTGCGGCGTGGAAGATATTATGAAAATTGAAGATTTTCCGATAGAGCTGGCGGAAAGAATAATCAAATACAGAGAAGTTTATTCGGTGATAAATGTTTCAGGATTGAAAAAAATAGGATGCACAAAGGAACAGATTGAAAAACTCAAAGCCTATTCGCTCTACGAAATACCTGATGATGAAAGAAAG
>JBFZEW010000057.1:0-4952 GCA_041306665.1 Spirochaetota bacterium
CAACGGATTTTTTAACAGGGTCTCCTCCTTTCGAAAAAGTCAGAAGCTGCTGAGTAAGATTCTGCGCTCTTAATGACGCGTTTTCAGCGTCTTTAAGCATGTGGTACATCTCGCTGCCCGGAACGGATTCCATTTTACAAAGAGAAATGTTACCGAGAATTGCCGTAAGCAAATTATTAAAATCATGCGCGATACCGCCGGCTAGCACTCCAATTGATTCAATTTTTTGAAGATTGCGCGTTTCATTTTCTATTTTTACCTGCTCAGTAATATCTCTGAATACGAAAACATAACCAATTGTCGTGTTAAACGGGTCTTTAATCGCACTCACGACTTCGGAAATATTTTTATAAATTCCCAGCTTATCTTTTAAAATCAAGTCTGAAGTTTTTGTCAGATTATTATGAATTCTTTTCCATAAATTCTCTTTTTCGCCGTCTGAATTGCGGTAAACATCTATGAAATTAAATATTTTTTTTCCGAAAAGTTCATCTTTGCTGTAACTGAGAATTCTTTCCGTTTCCTCGTTTATCAGGATAATATTTCCATAAATATCTGTTACAATTACCCCATCTGCGATACTGCGAAGAGTAACAACGAATTTTTCTTTTTCTTCCTGAAGATATTTTTCCATTGCTTTCTGCTCGGAAATGTCCATTAAGCTTACAAGAACACTTTTAGCTTCTTCAGGCGATTCCGGGAAGGTTACCGATAAAAGCACATTAAGCTGTTTGCCGTCCATTGTCCGGATTGAATTCTCAATACTGTAAAAATGTATTCCATTATACAGCCGGATCAACTGTTCCTGAAACTGTTCATATGAAAATTCATTAAACAATATATCAAGTGAATCAAGAAGATCCTTTTTACTGTTTGCTTTAAACATTCTGACAGCTTCATCATTAACATCAACGATTTTCACCAGTTCAGCGAATTCCTTTATAATTTTAGGATTCGATTCAAAAAAACTTTTTACATTTTCAACACCGTCTTTTTTAAGCTTAATGAATTTTTTGTAAATTTCTGAATAGTCCTGTTCCAACAAAGCCACTCCGACGTTATCAAAAAAATATTTATATCTTTTCCGGCTTACTTGCAGTTCATCGAATATTTTTACAAGACGATCAGTCATTTTATTGAAATTATTTTTAAGAATTTTAAAATCATCATTGTTCGATATGCCGATTCTATAATTAAAATTACCGTTACCAAGCTGTTCTGATGCTAAAAATATGGATTCAAGCGAAGCATTAACCCGTATGATTAATTTAGCTGTTACAATAAAAAAAAGAACCAATACCGCCAGTTGTATGAATATTGAAAATATCAGCACGTTTTTCACTTCCCATATCGCGTTAAACACACTCTGCCGGGATTCAATTATCCAGTTAGTATTTAAAATCTTCTCTGAGAACTTTAAATATATTTTTTCAGATAGAAAATTCTTTTCATTAACCGTTCCAACATCAAAGTCATTATTTTCATATTCCGTTTTAATGTTATCTGAGAAAATCGAACTGTACCTGATAGAACCATCATAATGAAAAGGTGTGATTGCTTCAAGATTTATTATGGCAATAATGTACCTGTTATTGTTTTGTTTTTCAGAAACGAATATGTGGTGTTTTCCATTGTACATTGTCACATTACTCACATATCTGCTTTCAACCTCAGAATTAAAAATAATTTCCTTAATAATTTTATCAGAAACTTCGGGAGGACCTTCATATAAAAATTCGGTTGATCGTAAAACAGGATTGTAAATAAAAATTGCGCTAAATTCTCTATTTTCAAGTAAAAAGCTTTCAACCAGAAGATGAATATTTTTTTCATGATAATTTTCTTCATGTACTATATATTCAATATAATCAAATTTTATAAAGATGGAATTTAAAGCACTTTCAATATTGTTTTTTACATTACCCAATTCGGTTTTTTGAAAATATTTCTTCTGATTTAAATGATTGCTTATGTATAAAAATAAAATTAAGAAATAAATTATCATCATAAAAACTACAAAACCAGTTATTATAGTAATAATTTTATTTTTATTTTTAATTAAATTCATGCTAAACCGTTAAATTTATTTTTTCAAAAAACAAATAAGGAATTTTGCTTCCGCCAGTCGCAATTAAATCACTGCTGACTTCAATATGATTTTTAAGCATTTCAAAAATATTTCCGCTAACCATGCAGTTTTTAACACGTCCCTGAATTTCTCCATTTTTAACAAGATACGCGAAATCAAGATTTGCTGAAAAATCTCCTGTAAGAGTATTCGACTGGCCCAATCCGATAAACTGATCCGCGACTATTCCATTATTAATTTGCGCGGATAAATATTTAAAAGACTTTTCACCTGGTTCTATGATCAGATTGCTGAACGAAGAATATGGCATTCCCGAATATCCTCTTGACGAGTTACCTGAAGGTTTAATATTGAGAAGAGCAGCGTATTTCACATCTGAAATGATATTTTCAATAACACCTTGTTTAATAATATATTTTCGTTCTGCCTTCACTCCTTCATCGTCAAAAACAAAGCTTCCAGGCGAATTCACGACAAGCGGGTCATCAATAATTGAAAATTGATTATTAAACTCACAGCTGCCGATTTTATCGCAGAATGGAGACAGCTTTTTATAAATCTGTTTCGCACTAAAACCGCTTAGAATAATCGATAGCATTGAAGAAACGGCATCCGGTGTAAAAATTACGGGAACTTTCCCTCCTTCGATAACGCATGTTTTTGAACCGATTTCAAGATCCTGGATGATTTTATCCGCGAAAAAAGCAATATCAAAAATCTGTGTGGAGCTGTCCGAGTATCCGCAATTAAGGCGGCTTCCGGATTCATCTACCAGCAGCGCTGAAACACTCGCGCCGTAATACTTATAAACGTCGTCGTAATTTGCTCCTGAGGAATTTACAAGACTTCTTTTACCTTCACCCGCGCTTAGACTTACCGACACATCCGCTTCAGGAAATCTTTTTTTTATTTTAGCGATAACTTCTTCGCCTTTTTCTATCTCAGTTTTTTTATCGAACTTTATCCAGTATTCATGCTCAAGAGACTCAAAGTTCTGTCCTGACGGAAGAATCAGATTTTCAACTTCACCGAATTTAGAAAGCTCCAACGCTTTTTCCGCCGCTTTTTCAATCATTTCATCATTGTGTGTATATGAAAATCCTGTTCTGCCGTTTTTATTCAGTCGAATGCCGGTACCAGAATCCTCATGCTGGGAAATTTCCTCAAGGCTGGAGTGGTTAAACTTAATCGAAGTTGATTCTGATTGCGACGAATAAATATCAAACCAGGCAGTCTCTTGATGCAATTTATTTTTAATTTTATCAATATTCACTGGTTGCCTCCGATTAACACTTTTTCAATCATTATATGCGGTCCGCCCATTGACACAGGAAGAGGAAACTGCCCGCCTTTTCCGCAGCCGCCTAATCCTCCAAACAAAATTTTATCATTCGCCGCCATTTTAATATTTTTCAAAGTATCAAAAACATTTCCTGTCAAAACAACATTTTTAAGCATTTTCCCGAGCTTGCCGTTTTTAATCTCATATCCGTATGCCGAAGAGAATGTAAACATTTCCAGATTCGTCTGACCGCCATGAAAATTGACAGCGTATATACCGTCTTTAACGCTGCTGAATAATTCCTCTTTCGTGTTTTCTCCGTTTTCAATGTACGTATTCGTCATTCGTACAATCGGTTTCGCTCCTGATGATATGGCTCTGCCGTTTCCTGTTACGTCTTCATTCATCATGAAAGCTGTATGACGGGAATGAAGCCGCGCGTTCAGTTCTCCGTTCTTGATAAGGTAGGTTTTCTGAGGCAAAACTCCTTCTTCGTCAGCTGGAATATATCCCGATTTATCTTCTATGTTTCCATCATCGATTACATTCAAAATGTCAGGACCAAATTTTTTCCCGAAAACCATTATCGATTTCATTCTGTCATTATTATAAACATGATCAGCTTCCGATAAATGTCCGAACGCTTCATGGATAAACACGCCGGTCATTCTCTGATCGAGAATTACATCATACTCCCCGCCTTTCACCTGCTCAGCGCCAAGCATTTCGACTGAAGTTTTAATAACCATTTCAGCCTGAGCCTCAAGATTTTTAACAATTTCTAACCCGCCATAGCCTGCTGTTGATTCATGAAAAGGCTGAATATTATTACCGTCTTTCGCGACTGAAGTGAACGATACTCCGCAGAAATATTTATCATAAGTTATTTCCGATCCTTCTGTGTTAAAATAACGGTAATAAGAATGAGTATCTCTATACATCGCGGAAGTTCTTTCGATCTTTTCATGATTTTTCAGAATTTTATTGTAATCAGCTAATATTTTATATTTTTCATCAATAGGTGTTTTTGTAAAATCTATTTCAGTTCTAGTAACTTTATGCAGTTTGACTTGTTTATACGGCAAGATGCCCTTGTTTTTTTCAACATGCATTAGTTTAATATTTTGTATTCCAGCTTCCGCAAAATTTTTCAGTTCATTAAAATTATTAAAAGCCGAAAAAGACCATCTCCCCTGATCAAAAATTCGAATCGACCCCGCCTGAGAAATGCCAGATCCCATATTTTCAATTTCATCATTTGATAATTGAATTGAAGATGAATCCGACTCTGTAAATCTAATGTCTGCGAATTCGCACTTTAAATTCATAAGTATTTTTTTAATTTCATCGTTAGTAATTTCATTTCCGCGCATTTTTCTTTCCTGAAAATAAATTTAGATTGATTATATCAATACTTTGCTGTTGTAATATTTACAACAACTTTTCAATTAAATTTATGAAACAATATATTTTATTTACATTAATGCTTTCAATAATGTTGCCGGTTAATATTCACGCGGATGATGAATATGACCGGGATGTTCTTTTATTTTATCTTAAGCTTGCAAAAAACCCTCCGGT
>JBFZEW010000058.1:0-7725 GCA_041306665.1 Spirochaetota bacterium
ACCGGAGACTTTTTCGATTTCATAAATATTGATAAAAATAAAACCGCGATCGTGATCGGCGATGTCGCGGGACATGGGCTTCCGGCTTCAATGATAATGTCTGTTTCAGTCAGCATGATACGCGTGATGTTTGAAGAAACTCTTAATTTAAAAGAGATCGCTCTGGAGCTGAACGACTTTTTCATAAACAGATATTCCGGAATGGAACTTATCACCGTTTTTATCGGTATTTTTAATAAAACGAATCTTACGTTCGAATACATCAATGCGGGGCATTGCGAGCCTGTTATTATCAATAAAACTAATACCAGTTTTAAAACCATTGAAAATAAAAATCACATGGTCGGAGTCCTTAACGATCCCGGCTATGCTGTTTCAAAAATCAATCTTTGCAAAGGTGATGAAATAATTCTCTACACTGACGGACTGATTGAAATTCAGACGGATGATGAAGAAAATGTCGGCGAAAAAATCATCAACAGGATTATCACTAAAAACCGAGAAAAACCAATTGATGGAAAAATCGAAGCATTTTCTGATTATGTTGACAAAATAAATCCTGAAAATATAAAAGATGATATAACGGTTATTGGAATCGAAATTCTATGAAAAAAATCATCTTCACCGCCTTATCAGTAATTTTTCTTTGCGGAAAAGTTATCTTTGCCGCTGAGAATACTGTTGTGGTTGCGGGGTATGAATTCGATTCTCCGCGCACATCAATTATTGCCGCTCAAATGGAAATTCATTTTAACGGTACGATGGACGGGTTTACACCTTTAAATTACGTCAACCCGGAAGATTTTCGAAATCTTACCGCGAAAAGAAACATTATTCTGAAAAAAGATAAAATTGCTTTAGCGGCGTCACTGGAAATTTCAGCTGTGATTTTCATAAAACTTGCCGACAAAATTTCCGGCATTGATTTCATCATTGAAGCGTATGGAACCGACATTCCTTATAACAGCAGTCTCATCTGCAGCCTGAAAAAAACAATAGACACTCCGCAGCAGCTGAACAACTCAACATACAATCTGATAAGTGAAGACGTCACTGTGCAGTTTATGATTGAATTTTTAAACAAATACAGATTCCCCGTATTCGGTAAAAGTTCAGCCGGGGAAGAAATGTATAGCCTTAATGTAATCGAAGGATTTAAAACATACAGCAAATCTCAAAATGAAAACGGACAGAACATTTTTTATTTTCAAAATTATGAAAAAGAATCATTGCAGCTTGAAAACTATTTTTATATGAAGAAAAAAGAAATCATTATTGCTCCGGCAAATCTCGAAACAACGCTTTCGCTTTTTGCGATTACTCCCGTTTTAAGCATTATAAGTCCAATTGCCACTCCGTTTCTTTACTATTCACAAGGGAAATACATGGAAACAGCTTTGTGGGCATTTTCCTCAGCTCCGTATTATTATTTGGCTGTTGAAGGATTATTAAACAACCCGTTAGCAACAAAAAAAAACCATAACCATGAGACGATTTCTCAATTTGAGAATGCCAATTTTATTTTCGCCTGGTATCAAATTTTCGCGGGAGGCAGCGCGTTTTTTATTGACGCTGCATCTTCTGCAATGCGTTATAAATCATCCAACTATCTTTCACAGGAAAGTTACATTGCCAACGATGAGTACGCGATTTTTCTTTCACTCATGTGCGGAGGAGCCGGACATTTCTACAAGGGCAGCCGAAACTGGGGGTACTTCTTTTATCACGCAGACAGTATTTTACTTTATTCAACAATATATTTTCTTTCATCAAGTGAAAAATATTCACCGGAAAAAGACGGTTACATTTCAGAAAAAAGCAACAATGAAATGGCAATACTATCAGGTGCCGCGTTCGCAGCGTTGAAATCATTTGAAATTTTTCATTTAATGCATACGACAAATTCACTTGCTTCAGGCCGGGACACTGAACAGCTATTATCATTCGATTTACAGATTACTGAAAACGGAAATTTTAACTTAAGCGCGGGAATAAAATTTTAATGAAAAAAACAATATACATACTAATTATTCTTGCGGCGTGCAACATTCATGCCCTTTCAACTGTCAAAATTACGGGACTCGATAATCAAAATCCCGTGCTCGCCGGCTACACCGATATCTCAATACAGAAAATTCAAAATGCGGTGCAGCAGCTTGGAATCCTCCAGGTTAAGACCGAATTCAGCGAAAATGAAAAACCGGACATTTTCATGAACATTTCACTTTACATTAGCGACAATAATTATAACGCGACTGCAGAAATAAAAAGTACAGATCTCAACTTAGCCGCTGCTAACAAAAAAATTCACGTAAAATCCGTATTGCTGGAAAACATTTCTTTGCTCATTGCCCGCGAAATTGTGAAACTGCACGACTCGCTTCCTTTGATAATCGGACTAACTGAAACAGATACAGAGGATTATTACATTGCCGCTGCCGGAACATCAACTCCTGAGTACGATACTTATATTGCATCGTCGTTTTCCAGTGAAATAAAAAGTACAACTCCTTTTTCTACTTTGATATACAGCGCGAAAAAGTTAAGCCTCAAACCTGCGGTGATCAAACATAACGCGCATGTCAGGGAACTTCTCGCAGATATAAACTCTCAAATTGAGCATAATATTTATAAAAATTACCGTATGAACAGAACTGCCCCTGAAATTTACACTGAACATAAATTCATTGAAGGGCTGCTTTTTACAAATCCGCTGGGAAATGTTCTTGCTCCGGGAATTGGTTCATATTTTTCAATGAAAAATCTGGGAATTGAGAACCCCGATTACTCATACATAAATATTTGCGGGACATTTGCCGCGACTTTTTTCCAGGTATTATATGTTCCTTATAAAAATAATTTCAAGTTCGATTATGAAACAAGCGATAAATCGTCATACTCGAAAGAATACAGATATTTCCAGACTTATCTTCTTTCAGCGATACCTTTTACTTTTTCCGTCAGCTATCTCGATTTTCTCGCGCTGAACTGCCAAAGCGGAAAAATGCTTCCGCCGTTTTTCATTCAAAGAAATGAAGCCGCCGCGTCGCTTTCATTTTTCATTCCCGGCGGAGGATACTTTTACAAAGGCAGACGCGCGTTGGGACTTTTATTTTATTCAATGGAATTTTCATATGGGGCATATTATTTCAGTCATTATAACGAAACAAGCAAGGATGCCAGGTATTTATATGGATTTCTCGCTTTACGCTTAATTGATGTCGCTGGCGCGTATTTCATAAACTCCAATTATAGCTTTTTCAATAATCAGATAAACGAAAAAACCACGGTAAAACTGTATCTAAGTATGGACTTTAACGGCCCGAGCAGTAATTCTTATTACACGGGACTTTCATTGAATTTTTAAAATTTCCTCCCAATTAATCATTTGACATAATACACAAGAATTAAAAAGATAGAAAAAATCGCATGCAGAGGTAAAAATGCAAAAAAAAGCATTCTTAATACTCGAAGACGGCTTTCTACTTGAAGGTTATAGTTTCGGATATGAAGACGAGACTATGGGCGAAGTTGTCTTCAACACGTCAATGAGCGGCTACCAGGAAATTCTGACAGATCCGTCCTATACTGGCCAGATCGTCACTCTCACATATCCCATGATCGGTAATTATGGAATTAACGAAGAAGATGTTGAGTCGGATAAAATCCAGGTTGCGGGATTCATTGTAAAAGAATACAGTAAAAAATATTCAAACTACAGAGCAACATCATCACTCAGTGATTATTTAATCAAAAATAAAATTCCTGCCATTGAAGGAGTTGATACGCGTAAACTCACGACTTACATTCGCGACAAAGGCGCTCTTCGCGGAGGAATATTTCAATCCAAAGAAGGAGCCGTAGAAAAGCTGAAAAACTTTCCGCAGATGAACGGACTTGATCTTGCGACCGGAGTATCGACAAAGAAACCGTATGTTTTTCATGCTGACAATAAAAACAAGTACTCTGTCGCGGTTGTCGATTTCGGAGTTAAAACAAATATTCTCAGAATGCTGCAAGAACAGGGATTTAACGTAAAAGTATATCCCGCGGAAACAAAATTCGAAGACATTATCTCAGGCGGAATAGACGGAATATTTCTTTCGAACGGCCCTGGTGATCCCGCGGCTGTAAAATATGCGCCTGAACTTGTCCGTAAAATTGCCGAAAATAAAATTCCATGTTTCGGAATTTGCCTTGGACATCAGCTGCTTTCAATCGGACTATCAACAGAAACGTATAAATTGAAATTCGGGCACAGAGGCGGAAATCAGCCCGTAAAGAATCTTTCAAACGGAAAAATTGAAATTACTTCCCAGAATCATGGTTTCGCTATCGATCAGAAAAAATTATCCGGCAATAAAGATATTGAAATTACTCACATAAATCTCAATGATAATACTGTCGAAGGAATTAAACATAAAACACTCCCGATATTTTCGGTTCAGTACCATCCTGAAGCATCGCCTGGTCCAAATGATTCAAAATATCTTTTTAAGCAGTTTTATGAACTAATCGATAAAAACAAAAAAAAGAGCGCGTAAGCGTTCTTTTTTTTGTTCCAAACTCACATTATTTCAAATATATATGTAATGTGAATAATTTTTTAATGAGACATAATTTTTAGTTGACACACTACACGCATATATAGTATACATGTATTAAGTCTGGAGGCAGTTATGAAAGAACAATACCAATTTTATTTTAAAAACAGTTTAAAAGAATACAGCATAAACATTTATACTCACAACAAAAGAAACTGCCTCATTTTCAAATACAAGAACACAAACGCAGAAGAGAAAAATAATAATGTAATGCGAATCGGCGGATTTTCAACTCCAGCCGTTAACAAAGGAATCTAACGAAAACAGAGCCCTCCGGTAATCCTGCCAAAATACCATAATCAGTTTTCGTTTAAATAAAAAAATCCGTCATCAGCGGATTTTTTTATTTTTCATCACGCCATAGATAATAATTTATGAAAACTTGTGCCTGCACAGGAACACCCCTGCATTTATTTTTATAAGTACCATATATTTTACCATTTGCGTACAGAAGCTAAAAATACTAACAGTGAGAATAGAGGATATAAGCGCAATCAATGAAAAAATCAGGAGCGAAGTCGAGAAAAGTAAAACTATCATTTCGAAATACCCCGGATGTCTTATAAATTCATATGGGCAGGTAGAGCATTAACTATGATTCCAATCAATTTGAATTCGAAATATCGTTGAAAAGAAAAAATTCGACATCATTGATCAAATGATAAATGATTACTGAAAAATACAACCAACTACACAAGGCATATATCCATACGTTCATCCACTTACAATTTTCAGATAAATATAATAAAATCATAAGATTATAAAGCAGGGAAAAGAACCATAATTATCCACTTGATAATACTTTTATTAACATTCATCTTTAAAACTATATTTTCTTTAACCCAGTATTTCTCAATAAATTTTGAACGCAATAATGATTCCTGATTATTTAACTTCATTTTGATTAAACCCGATTTTAATATCATCGTAGGCTAAAATATTATCTGTCTTGATGGATTTATCTCTGTACAATCCGATTTTCATGTAATGCGGCACATGATTATTCATATTAGGACCTTTTACCGACACGCATAGCTTATCATTTAAAAACGTTTCAGCAAACCCATCTGACGCGGTAGACCATTTAATGTGAGTAACTATTCTATTCCATGTTCCAGTCTGTATGGCGAAGAGAAAACTTTTTGATCCGGTAATATGATTACCATAAACAAGCGCCATTTTAAAATCATTTCCATCATGTCCAAATCCATAACTGATCGGCGGCGAATTAGACGGAAAGGTTTCCCAAGTTTCACCGACAAGAGAATCCGGCTGGTCATGCCATTGTCCCATTACAATCCAAGGTTTCTTTTGGCGGATATGATAATCTGAAGGAAGAGCGAAATCAGACGGGATGAAAATAGACCAGCCATACCACATTTCAGATCCTTCCGGATCACGATTGTCATAGGACAACTCTGACCTCATTCCGTTATTTACAAGCTTCTGATTTTTCGTAACAGAAAACCAAACTGCTGAATTATTGCCATCTTCATTTCTATTGATTATACCAATATGATCCTTATCAGAAGATTCAATAGCGGTAAAACCGTCCAATGAATTATCTTCAAAAGTTTTAACAAACGACTTGTGACTTCCGATTGAAGATTTATAAGGCAGGTCAATTATATAATTGATTTTGTGAAAAGGGAATGTCATGCTATTTTCAAAACTTATTATGTTGACAGAAATGAATGAAAAACAAAATAAAAATATAATTACAAAAATAGATCTTTTCATTGATTTCTCCAAATAGATGTTATAGGCATTTTCAAAAAACAGTATTTGTGCCGACAAGGAAACATCAAAAATTTTTATTTTTAGAAATGCCCTTATATTAAACATAAACGCATGTTATTTAATTTTTATTTCATACTTCATTAAAAGATTCATAACCTCCGGCATTGAAAAACAGGCACCTTTGACTTTATTTTTATCAAGATCAATAAAATAATTTTGAGCCGAAGTGAAATCAGTTTTTTCAAGGATGCATCTTTCAAACAGCGTTCCTCGAAGATTACAATCGGCAAATCGAGATGAAAACAGATTAGTCTCGATGAAACTCGCTTCAATAATTGAACAAGCGTTAAAAACAGTCAGCTTTAAATTGTTTTTTTCAAAAATCACATAATCAAGATTGCATTCCGCGAAATTTACTGAAAACAAAAATTTATTAATGTTAGTAAAATTAGTACCGCTTAATTTACAGTTAGTAAAAACAACATTATCCAACACACAGCCATTGACATTCATTAGAGAACAATTGCAATTTTCAAAAACACACTCATGAAATTCAAAACTATTAAAATCAGCCTTTAAAAAATCATAGCCTGAAAAAGTACACTCATTAAACTCAATCTCATCAGCCAATAAATCATCCGCAAAATATGTTTTTCTGTCAGACATTATCCCCTCATTAAACAGTCATAATAGCAATATATGTTCAGCAATAGGGAAATAAATCAACTCCTATTAAAAAAATTTCGGTTTTCCTGTTTTTCTTTTAACTTTTTTTAAGAAAATCGCGTTATACTGTTAGAGGTATTATTTCATGAATAGTCGAATTACACACTGTACTTCAGCAAATATGGATGGAAATCTTTTTGACCAAATTTCGGAAGCGGGCGATCAATTTAACATTCAAGCAGACACAATTTTTAAAGATTTACTGGAGATCACCAAACAGAATATTCACTCAGAACATGTTTACGGACTTCTAACTGAATATCAGAATCATTCGCCGGAAAGATGGGAAAAACTGCACTACGCGCTTAATGAAGAGGAGATTGAAAAATTCGGGAAAATGCGTCAAAAATACAAGATGTCTATTTCCAAACTTGCTTTTGTCGGGTTTGTTCTTTTCTGGGAGTTATTGATGTTTATATATAAGGAAAGATTAAAAGAATCGATACCTGCTGATTTTTTCTGTAGTTACCGAGAAGTCAGAGAGAAATTTGAGAGCTATATACCATATTTCACAAAAAGACTGAATATCATACAGAGAGAATAAAAAACACAGCCAAATCAGAACCACAGAAACACAAAACTAAAATTGCCGAAGGAGGGAATTGAACCCTCATGAGGTTGCCCCCGGCGGATTTTGAGTCCGCTGCGTCTACCA
>JBFZEW010000059.1:0-3520 GCA_041306665.1 Spirochaetota bacterium
TGAACTGTTCTTTGTATCCGCGATTTTATAAACGATTTCGCATTCAGTTTCATATTCCCTAAGTTTGCGAGCTAATCTATAAATTGAATCTTCGCCTCTGCCGAGACAGATAAGTTTTTTAATGTTGAATCTGAGTATCTGTTTAGAAAGCTCTGATCCGATTGATCCGCCGGCTCCGGTAATCAAAACCGTTTTATCTTTAAAATATGTACTGATATCGGATATATCGAGTTCAATTTCATCACGGTCAAGAATTTCAGTAAGCGAAATTGCTTCAAGATCAGCAAGCAGGTGGAAATCAAAATAACGCGTAATGTTAGGCAAAATTTCAATTTCCATTTCTGGAAATGTTTTGATTATTTCGGCAGCAGTGCTGTTGATAATCTTTTTGACTTTCGAAGGAAGAGCTATAATCAGTTTGTTTATTTTATGAATTCGTATGATTTCAATAATTTCATTTCTTGTACCCAGAACAGGCACGTTTTCAATCAATTTGTTCTTCTTCGCTTCATCATCGTCTATGAAACCCGCGATGCAGGAAGTTCTGCTGCTTTTCTTAATTTCATTTAAGATTACTCTTCCAGCGAAACCGGCACCGAATATGAGGATTTTTTTCTTTTTCATCCGAGACAGTTTCCGTTTTTCAAATTTCTCGACGCGATGTCCAGAACATTTTCCGTAACATAATTAATTTCGGCTTCAGTCAATGAAGGGTAAATCGGCAGCGAAAGCGTTCTTTCAAACACCCATTCTGAATTCGGAAAATCCGCCATGTCCCAACCCTGACTTTTATACCAGGAAAATCTGTAAAGAGGAATAAAATGAACAGATGTTATAATGCCGCGTTCTTTTAATTTATTCATAAATTCATCGCGTGAAATAGAAAGCGCGTCAATGTTGAGTTTTAAAGGATATAAATGCCAGCATGTTTCCCTGTCAGTTTTTACGAAATAACGGATAAACGCATCATTATTTTCGAATGCTTTATTGTAACAATCAGCGATGTGTTTCCTTTTATTATTCATGAAATCATTTTTTAACAGCTGTTCTTTCGCAATCGCCGAACACACATCAGTCGGATTATATTTATATCCCGGTTCAATTACGTCATAGATGTAGCTTCCTTCAGCAGTATAACGCTTCCACGCGTCTTTCGAAACACCATGCAGTCTAAGCATTTTCATGCGGCTCGCCCATTCATCGTTTTCAGTCGTTATCATGCCGCCTTCACCCGCCGAAAGAGTCTTTGTCGCATAAAAACTGAAAGCAGTGATGTCGGCGATTGTTCCAATTTTACGATTTTTATAAACGGAAGGAAAAGCATGAGCTGCATCTTCAATAACTTTAAGATTATGCTTGCGCGCGATATCCATGATTTCATTCATGTCGCACGGTTGACCTGAAAAATGAACGGGTATTATCGCGCGCGTTCTGGAAGTTATTTTACTTTCCAGTGAGGAAACGCTTATATTGTGAGTTTCCCTTTCAATATCGGCAATGACAGGTTTGGCGTTAAAATAGGTCACTACTTCCCCGGTCGCGGTAAAAGTATCCGCCGGAATAATGACTTCATCATTCGCAGAAAGATTAATTGCGCACAGCGCAAGGTGAAGCGCGGCAGTGCATGAATTCACGGCAACCGCGTTTCTGCATCCGATTGAATTTTTAAAATCATTTTCAAAACTGAGAGTAATTTCACCCATTGTAAGCCATCCGTTTCGGATCGCATTCGAAGCGGCAAGAATTTCATTTTCAGTCATGTATGGTCTGTGAAAAGGTATCTGCATGATTACTTATCGGGAATATATCATCCCTTTGCAAGCAAATTTTATTTCGGATTATTTGAAATTTTAAATACAATAATTCAAATTTTTCAGAAACGCGGATTTATCGACAATATCCTGAAGAGTAACTTTTACAAGACTGAGCGCGAAACTTTCTGAAAATTCCTTCCAAATTCCGTTCATCATGCAGAAACCGGGCATTTCGCAGTAATCATAACTCTCAGTGCAATCAACGGGATAAATTTAACCTTCGAGCGATTCTACAATCTGTCGAAGAGTAATGCCTCTTGGATGTGCCGCAAGAAGATAAACCTTACATGGTGCGGAAACTTGTAGAAAGTTTCATTGTCAGTTCCTTGAATTTTCAAACAGCCAGGTAGAAAGATATCTTTCACCTGTATCGGGAAGCATTACAATAATTTTTTTGCCTTTTGACTCAATTCTCTTCGAAACTTCCAGAGCGGCCCATAAAGCAGCACCGCTGGAGATACCAACAAGAATCCCTTCCTTTACTGCAAGCTCTCTGGCAACATTTCCAGCGTCTTCGCTCCGAACTTGTATAACTTCATCTATAATATCAACATTCAAATTCTTCGGAATAAAACCGGCACCGATGCCTTGAATTTTGTGCGGTCCCGGAGCTCCTCCTGATATTACAGCCGAATCAGACGGCTCAACGGCTATAATTTTTACATCATTTTTTCGTTTCTTCAGCACCTCACCTACACCGGTAATCGTACCACCCGTACCTACTCCTGCAATAAAAATATCAACATCTCCTTCTGTATCGTTCCATATTTCCTCAGCCGTGGTTTTCCTGTGGACTTCCGGGTTTGCAGGATTGTTAAATTGCTGCGGCATGTAGCTATTTTTATTTTCAATGGAAAGTTCTTCTGCCCTTGCTATCGCTCCATTCATTCCTTTAGCACCTTCAGTGAGAACAATTTCAGCACCGAATATTTTCATGATATGACGCCGCTCAATACTCATTGTTTCAGGCATTGTCAAAATAAGTCTGTAGCCTTTCACGGCGCATACAAACGCCAGGCCAATTCCAGTATTCCCGCTGGTCGGTTCAATAATTACGGTATCTTTTTTAATTTTCCCTGCATTTTCAGCTTCTTCAATCATCGCAAGCGCAATACGTTCCTTAACGCAGGAAACAGGATTAAATGATTCAAGCTTGACTAAAATTTCCGCGTTTCCTGAAGCATTCAGCTTAGTAATTTTAACAAGAGGCGTATTTCCAACCGTCTCTGTAATATTATTATAAATTTTTTTCATTAGTTTCTCCAATTATTTAACATATATAATTGTAATTTTTTACAACCTGTCAAGAATAATCATTAATAAATCTAAGAAAGCAGTAGCAATATGATCAAAATTAATTTTAATAATATTTTCTATAATAATATTCAACTGCGGCAAATCTGTGTCAGAAAAGCAATTTTGGATGTTGAATACTGAATGTTGAATTTTAAATTGTTTACTATCTGCATCCGTAATCATCTAAATCTTTATGAACCTTACGAACTTTAAAAGCTTTATAAACTTATTCTTTTTTCAATTTCATCCGAACTTCCCTGGCGGGCATCACGTGAATTCCAATGTAATTGCTATCAAACTGATTACTCTTCACTGATTACTAATTACAAATTACTGATCTTATAATCTGTATTTATCTGTGGCCAAATCCTTCGCGTGAACCTGTTCTTTGTATTTTGTTTCTTAGAAGC
>JBFZEW010000060.1:0-2755 GCA_041306665.1 Spirochaetota bacterium
ACCGCTTTTGTACATCAAAAATATCCCCTTTAATAAAGAAAAGTTTATCAAGCTCGATCTCTTCCCCTTTACCGATCAATTTTCTCCCAAGATCAAAGATCACTTCAAGATGCCTTTTGGTTTTTTTCGTTTTTTTGAGAATGGCATTCAGGTAGATAAACTGATTAAACTCTTTCATCTGTCCGATAAGAATCGATTTATTACAACTTGTGTCTGCAAGCATAGTAAATAATTCTGAACAAAAACTTCCGTAATTATCCGTCGGTAGATTGGATAGATTATCGGACATCAGAGACGCAATCGGCAACCACGAATGAAACGGTTTGTCATTCAACTTATAACTTCGCGATTCTGACCAGGACTGAAAACCATTACTCAAAAAAGAAATATCTTTCTTGTTAACTTTTCTCAGAAACTTATCCAGTCCATTTTCTACACGGAAAATAACCCTCATAAGTCTTATTGAGGACGAATGTACGTTTTTTAATTTTAATGACAACACAGAGCCTGCATCCGGATTATTATCATCAATATTAGTCCATTCTCCGATGAGAGTTACATATTTGTTACC
The DNA here is from genome assembly GCA_041306665.1 of Spirochaetota bacterium. Lineage (GTDB taxonomy): Bacteria > Spirochaetota > UBA4802 > UBA4802 > JAFGJZ01 > JAFGJZ01. The sequence goes on from JBFZEW010000060.1 coordinate 572, forward strand.
CAGAGCATCACCTTGACTTTCAAAATTGAGAATACGTCGTTTGCCATTCTCGATACGATGCAGTTTGATGACCTTGGATTTTACGCCAAATTTCAACATCACAGAGGGGCTATTTTTCTCAAAATTATCCCAAAATATCTCATACTGGTCGCTTACTTTTTCATTCACCACTATTCTCCTTACTTTAATTTATTTGGGAAATAAAAATATTTTATCGTTCTTTATTTTCTTCTATTACGCAATTTATGTGCAATCTCCATCACGCAAGACAAAGCTGATATTTCGGGAATATCTGTCTGTTCATGAAATACTGATGATCACTCAAAGCGTCGTGAAAAAACTTCCAGTTACTTGTCATAAAATCATCGGTAAACTTGTAATACGTTCTCCCTTTAATACATTTTATCTGATCACCAAGTGCGAGATATTCCCAAGAACTTTTCCCACTCTCTGTGTATCTAATCTGTTCCTTTCCGAACGAAAAAATCCCATCTGCAATCGAATCAATCCATTTTTGATGGCGTATATCACCGTTTTCATCAGTGAAATTCGCAAAGCAGGTACGGATAGCTTGAACATCCTTTTCATTCAGTGAACAGTCTTCGGATGTACCAGATTCTCTCCTGCATTTTACAAGAAACGTATATAAATGATGGACAGCATCCATAAACTCGTCAACATTATTACGCGTATGGATAGTACCTTTATAATCACGATATTTCCAGGTCAGAAAAGGCAGATCGGGATAGGTTAGAGCCGCGCCATGCCCCAGCGGCATCACTTCATTGATGAATACCCGTGCAACTGAAACAAAAAAATCTTTAACAGCATCAATAACTTTGGTAAATATTGTTGGTAACAGTTCTTTATCATCAAGATATTTGACTTTATTAACCGCACTTTGGATCCCTGAGAATTTTTGATGAGCCCATGTATCAGCATAAACATGCAGCGTCACACCGAGTCTATGTAAAAAATGAGGTGTACCACGTTGCTTAAAACATTCTTCAATCATATCACGAGCAATGGGACTATCTTTTATACAAACAACTCTCTCTTCAAAATCCCGCTGGGCGGCATTTTTGAGAAGATCAAGCCGATCTCCCGGTAAGAAATGAAATGGCATCCATGACAGATGATTGGCAAGAACATTGAAATTACGTTGGTCAAACATTTTGTGAGAGGAACAGATAGGCTTGTAGATTGCTCCCGTGTCAAAATATACAACATCATTGCGCACTTCATCATCAACATATTGTGAACTATGAGCGATTATTTCAGCTTTTTTTTTCTCAAATCCAGCAAGTCTTGATAGGACATAGATAACGGCATGATGAAAATCTTTTTGCATACACCACCTCTACTAATTTTTTAATTTATTTAAATCGTAACTTTTTATTTAAACGCATTTTTTATTATTTATGCAAATTAATCATTTTTATTTTATTCTGCAGAAATAAATGTCAATAAAATACGATGTATAACATTCGAAACTATAACAAAATAAACAATTCGGATAAAACGGTATTAGAATAGCTTTTATTTTGTGCATATTCATAAAATAATTTTCTTTTTTTTATTTAGTATTAGACCTATATTTCACATTATTATTTATAATTTTATAAAAATCAAGCATATCTAAACATTTTATTTTTTTTACTATAAAATGTAATTTTGTTTAAAATATTTTTTAAATTTTGGTTTGTTTTCATTTTTATTTTTCCTTCTGTATTTCATATTAACCGGGAATTTTCAAATAAATGGATCTACAGCGGCACTTGCACGATAAAGTGGTAAAAAAGCGTCCAGCGATTTTTCGCTTTCAGCGAAAATATCGGTCGATATTTTCAGAGTACTGAAAAATCGTTGGACAGGGTTACCGAGGTTTTGCTGAGGCAAAAATAGTACCTCCTATAAACCTATAGGATAAAATTTGAGCGAAAAACTGACAATCAGTGAAATAGTTCCTGAAATCAGTGTGAATCTGTGATATGTTCTTTGAAATAACTGTCAAATAACCTCCTTTGTGAAGTGAGTTGAAGAGAGTATAAAAATATCTGTATAAACGGCCATAGAAATATAACCCTTGATACGTTAGATAAATTACTTACTGCGCTTAACTCAAACCTGCTGAATATTTTGTTTCCGGTAAAGTCTGAAATGATTCAGGAGAGAAAAGAATAC
>JBFZEW010000061.1:0-12042 GCA_041306665.1 Spirochaetota bacterium
ATTTCGACTTCAGTAGTGTATTCATTAAATTTCGGAGATGGCCTGTGAATAGGCAGCTTTGGACATTTATCAAATGATCCAAGTCCGTCGATCGGCTCCCCTACTACGTTCATCATTCGTCCTAAAACATCTTCACCTACAGGAGCTTGAATCGGAGCGCCGGAATCGATTACAGTCATGCCTCGATGCAGTCCTTCGGTCGCGTCCATTGCAATGCATCGTACTTTATTTTCTCCAATATGAGCAGCAACTTCAAGAATAATCCCGGTATCTTTAATTTTAAGCGCATTGTAAATATTCGGAAGACTCCCTTCTTTAAATTCAACATCGAGAACTGCTCCGATTATCTGTATTATTTTACCTTCATTCATACTGATCCTCTATTCTTTCATTTAGCGGATGATCCGCTGACAATTTCTGAAATTTCCTGCGTGATTTTCGCCTGACGTTCTTTGTTTATCTGTAAAGTAAGACTGTTAATCATTTCCGTTGAATTATCTGTTGCAGAATCCATTGTTGTCATTCTTGCTGCATTTTCCGACGCGTATGACTCAAGAAGACCGCGCCAGATTAAAAAATTTACATATCGCGGGAAAATTTCATCAAAGATTTTATCAACTTCAGGTTCTGTCACAAATTTTGATTTTCCCAAAACAGGCGCATCTTCGGATTTCTCCTCAAGTTCGACGGGAAGAATTGTTTCCTTTACAACAGTTTGAGAAATTGCCGATTGAAATCTGTTAAACACAAGCACTGCTCGGTCAATTTCATTGTCAGTGTAAAGTTTAATTATATCACGGCCGACATTAGCGGCAAGATTGAAATCAAAATGATGAAAAGCATTTCTGTATTCCGCATAAACATCATACTTGTTTTTTTCAAGATACGAACAAATTCTGTTTCCAATCGGAATAACTTTTATGTCTTCCGCGTCATGCGAAAGCGACCGGAATGTTTTAATTATATTGTTATTAAAACCTCCGCAAAGTCCTTTGTCACTCGAAATAAGAACATATAAAGTTCTTTTTCCCGGACGTTTGACGAAATATTCACTTGTAAAATTTTCAGCGGCGAAAATCAGCATTTGGATAATAGATTTTATTTTCGATGAATACGGCCTTGCCTTAATCATATTATCCTGCGATTTCTTCAGCTTGCTTGCCGCAATCATTTTCATGGCGCTCGTGACTTTCTTCGTGGAAACAATTGTTATGCGCCTTGTCTTTAATTCTTTTAATCCAGCCATAACTATAACTTCGTCTCTTCTTCTTTTTCTTTTATCTCTTTCTTTTCATCAAGATTCATGTTCTTTAAATCCGGCATTTTTTTATCAGTGCGGAATCCTTTCGCGCCTTTTTTGCCGGAAATTTTTATGGACGCCTCTCTTGAACCTTCCATTGCCGCAATGAACCCTTCAGAAAATGAAGATATGACTCCGTCTAATTTTTCTTTTAAAGAATCCGTAATCTTCAATGCCTCGGAAATTTCCTTTATTACATCGGCGTTTGAAAGTTTCATTAATTCAAGAAGATCTTCTTCATATTTTCTGACATCTCCCGGCACAACTTCATCAAGATAACCGTTAACAGCCGCGTAAAAAATAATTATCTGTTCTTCGCATGACAATGGAGAAAATTGCGGCTGTTTTAAAATTTCAATCAGTCTTTCTCCTCGTTTAAGCTGCTGTTGAGTCGCCTTGTCAAGGTCTGATCCGAATTTTGCGAAAGATTCAACCTCACGGTACTGAGCAAGATATAACTTTAAAGATCCAATAACATTTTTCATTATACTTTTCTGGGCAGCGCCGCCGACGCGCGATACTGAATATCCGACATCTATCGCGGGTCTTACACCCGCGTTAAACAGATTAGCTTCAAGGAACAGCTGGCCATCCGTAATTGAAATTACATTTGTCGGAATAAACGCGGAAATGTCCCCGGCCTGCGTTTCAATAATCGGCAAAGCCGTAAGCGAGCCTCCGCCCAATTCATCGGATAATTTCGCAGCACGCTCAAGCAGTCGTGAATGCAGATAGAAAATATCACCCGGATAAGCTTCACGGCCCGGAGGTCTCTTTAAAAGCAGAGACATCTGTCTATATGCCCAGGCTTGTTTTGTTAAATCATCGTACACAATTAGAGCATGCATTCCATTGTCACGAAAATATTCTCCCATTGCCGCTCCTGAATAGGGCGCCAGAAACTGCAATGGCGCCATATCATTCGAAGTTGAAGCGACAATAATTGTGTAAGGCATTGCTCCTTCTTCTTCAAGTCTTGCCGCGATATTTGCTATTGTTGATGCTTTCTGTCCGATTGCCACATATATGCAAAAAACGTTTTTACCTTTTTGATTTATAATCGCATCAATGCAGATTGCTGTTTTTCCCGTTTTTTTATCACCAATGATTAGCTCCCGCTGTCCGCGGCCAATCGGTATCAATCCGTCGATTGCTTTTATTCCTGTTTCAAGCGGCTCGCTTACGCTTTTACGGGAAAGCACACCGGTTGCTTTCCTTTCAATTGGACATAGCTTTTCATATTGCACAGGACCTTTCCCGTCAAGAGGTTCTCCAAGCGGATTTACAATTCTGCCCAGAAGACCTTTTCCGACAGGAACTTCAGCAACCATGTTTGTTCTTTTTACGATGTCTCCTTGGGGACAGACGTTTCGCCGCTAAAAAGAACGGCTCCGACATTATCTTCTTCAAGGTTTAATGCCATTCCTTTTACGCCGTTTGGAAACTCCAGAAGTTCTCCTAGCACAGCGTTTTCAAGTCCGAAAATTGAAACTATTCCGTCTCCAACCTGAATGACTTCACCGATTTCTTCAACTTCAGTTTTCAGATCAAAATTCTCAATCTGCCTTTTTATTATGGATGATATTTCACCTGAATTTATCTGCATTTTCTACTCCAAAATTACACTTTATTTTAAAGCATATTTTTCTTTATTAAATTTAATTTCCCCGCGAATGAATTATCATAAACAATATTTCCCACAATTATTTTAAAACCGCCGATAATTCCCGGATCAGTGACATATGTTTTAATATGCGAACCCTGTGGATCAATTTTTTTTAAATATGCATCAATGTTTTTCTTCACAATTTCGTCTGCATCAAACGCTGTAATAACTTTTGTTTTTCGTATGTTATAATTTTTTTTTAAGTTTTTCCGTCCATTCATGAAGCAAATGAGGTATTATGAAACATCTTGATTTAGTAATTATTACATATAACAGATTGATAACTTCCTGTGAAATTTTTCCTTCAAAAAGTTTTACTATTTCTTTCTTTTTTTCTGGAGTCACGGATCTTGAAAGAAGCATCTTTTCAAATTCCGGATTTTCCTGTAAAGCCATATCAAACTGTTTTAATGATTCAGTAATTATTTCAATACCTTCAATTTTGTGCGCTGATAGATATAATGCCTGAATATAAATATTTAATAATCTTTTTTCCATTATTGTATCATTGAATCTATTGTTTTATTTACGATTTCCTTGTTCTCTTCCTGAGTCATTATTCTTCCTAAAATTCTTTCAGTTGTAAAAACTGTAAGTCCCGCGATATCCTGCTTTATCGATTCAAGCACCTTGCTTCTTTCGATTTCTACCTGCTTCTTGGCCTGCTCAATGATTATCATTGACTGCAGCTTGGCTGTCTGAACTACATCGCTGCGCAGTCTTTCTGCCGAACGTCTTGCGGCATCTACGATTCTTTCCGCTTCTTTTCGCGCATTTTCAAGAATTTCTAACTGCATATCGTACATTTTTTCGGTTTTCATTCTTAAATTAGCTGTTATTTCAATATCAGTACTTATCTGATTTTCACGATCATCAATAACTTTACAAATCGGTCCCCAGAAATATTTTTTTAAAATTAAAAATACTATCATGAAACTGATTACAATTAATATTGAAAGTCCAAGGTTTACTGAAACCATAATAGTCCTCTATTTAACTGTATTATAAATCAAAAATGCTATCAATGCACAGAAGAAAGCTACTCCTTCTACAAGTGCTGCTCCAAGAATCATGAGCATTTGAATTTTACCCGATGCTTCCGGCTGTCTTGCAATAGCTTCTACTGCTGCTGCTCCGATAAGCCCAATTCCTATACCTGCTCCGATAGCCACAAGTCCAGCTCCTGCTCCTGCCCCAATCATTGCTAATCCTGCTCCAACATCCATTTTATTCCTCCTATATTAATGTGATTGTTCTAATGCTTCACCAATAAATATCGCTGAAAGTAAAGTAAACACATATGCCTGTAAAAAAGCAACCAGACATTCAAGTATATAAATAAATACTGCTGCTGCTATTGATGGAGCTATTACATAATAATTCCATCCCAATTCCTTACCTCCCCAGCCAATTAAAAGAAAAGTGAGAATTACAGCATGACCAGCAACCATGTTTGCAAAAAGACGGATTGAAAGAGCAAATGGTTTTGTTATTATACCCATAAATTCAAAAGGGAAAAGCAGTATATTGAAGACCAAAGCGATGACGAAATTATTTTCTTTAAATGAAAGAGGAAGAAATTTTTTCAAATATCCGAAAAGTCCAAATCTGGATATGCCATTATATTGAACAACACCGAAAGTAATAAATGCTAATGCTGCAGTAACTGAAAGATTTTTGGTAGCTGTTGTCAAAAAAGGTACAAGCCCCATGAAATCCTGAACAAAAATTACCGAAAATATTGTTAAGAAAAACGGAAGAAATTTTTTATAATCATGCGGCATTGCAGGTTTTACAATATCATCACGTACAAAAAGAATTAGTGTCTCAATCATACGGCCGATAAATCTTTTTTGAACAATCTGGTCTTTTTTATAAAAACTGAGCGCTATCACAATAAGAAGTGCGCCTATCCAGAAAAAAATAAAATCTCCAGTAGGAGATAAATTTATTTTATTTCCATTTATATCAACAGGATGAAAAACAGGTAAAGGGATCTCATAACCCAAAATATCAATATAATTATGATCAGTTAAATGACTCATCATGGGATCATGTTCTACTTCATTATCAGAGTGAGTTTTTTCAGTAGCAGTAAAAATTACTGTCGAAAATATAAAAAGACATGTAAATGTAAATTTCTTAAGCAGCTTCATAAATTTCAGCCTGATATCCATATTAAAGAAAACACACAAATGTACTGAAATGTCATTAATTAAACTTTTTTTCCGGAATCGTTCTCAGATATTTAAAATAAATGTATAAATTGGAACCAGTAATACCCCAGATGAAACCAATGACAGTGAATAAGACGTTAGTATCAAACTTATTATCAATAATTATTCCGATATATGTAAATGCCAGTATTGAACCTGCAATGGTGAATCCGATATGAATTATTTTCGAAAAACCGCTAAAATATTCCGAAGACCTGTTTTCGCTCATAAAATGAATCCTTTAACAACATAAGAATTTAATTATGGATTATATTAAATTAAAATTTAATAAATGCAATAAAAAAAAATTCATATTTTTATAAAAAAATTTTACATTTTTCCGGGTTTTTTCGTTTAAAGAGTAGAAGGAAAAAGGAGAAAACCCATGAATACTAATTCAATTACGCATCACAAAACAAATGCTGAAATTTGTCTGAACGAAATTTTTTCATTTGAATCTTTCCGCGGCAATCAATCTGAAATTATCAATGCGATTCTTTCAGGTCGCGATGTCTTTGCCTCAATGCCGACAGGAGCCGGCAAGTCTCTCTGTTATCAACTCCCAGCGTGCATGATGGAAGGAACGGCAGTTATCATCAGTCCGCTGATTTCACTGATGAAAGATCAGGTTGATAAAGCTACCGGTAAAGGACTTAAAGCTGTTTTTCTCAACAGTTCTCAAAGCAACTCTGAAAAAAATGAAACGTATGAAAAAATAATTTCGGGAGAAACTAAACTGCTCTATGCAGCGCCTGAAAGATTTTCAACTCCTGCTTTCAGGGAAATTCTGAAATCCATAAAAATTTCTTTCTTCGCTATTGACGAAGCGCATTGCATTTCGGAATGGGGTCCGGATTTCAGACCTGATTATCTTAATCTCTCAATAATTAAAGATGAATTTCCTGACATACCAATCGCAGCATTTACTGCGACAGCGACCAAGCAGGTCCAAAAAGATATAATTAAAAAATTGAAATTAGAATCGCCCTTCTTAATCCGATCTTCTTTCAACAGGAAAAATTTATTTTACAAAGTAATAAGCAAACATGACGCGGACAATCAGATTTTAAATATTATTCAATCAATGCCGGACAAATCCGGAATAGTTTACAGGACAAGCCGCAAAAGTACTGAAAAAACAACGGCATTTCTTCAGATGCATGGAATCAAAGCAATGGCCTATCACGCTGGTCTCAGCAATGAAATCCGAAAAGCAAATCAGGAGGCTTTTAACAACAGTTCAGTTGATGTCATTGTCGCGACAATCGCCTTCGGCATGGGAATTGACAAACCGGACATCCGTTATGTCATTCACGGTGATCTGCCGAAAAACATGGAAGGTTATTACCAGGAGACCGGGCGTGCAGGACGGGATGGATTGCATGCTGAATGTATTCTTTTATTCAACCGCGGTGATATTGTAAAACTTAAATATCTTCTTAATCAGATTGAAGATGCTGATGAAAAAAAACGTGCATATAAAAAACTCGATATAATGATGAGTTATGCGCTTTCATCGCATTGCCGAAGAAAAAACATTCTACTTTATTTCGATGAATACTTTGCCGGCAGTAATTGCGGAACTTGCGACATTTGCACTCAAAATTACATAAAGAAAGATTCCACTCAAAACGCGGTTAAACTACTTCAGGCTATTTCGCAAACACATGAAAAATTCGGCGCTTCTCACATTGTAAATATTTTATCCGGAACATCCACAAAGAAAATTATCGACCGCGGTCACAATGAACTTACCGTCTTCGGAAGGGGTAAAGACCGCAATGTTGAATACTGGCGCCGAATGATCGATCAAATGATAATTCAGGAAATCATCATCCAGACGGCTCAGGAATATACTCTTCTGAAAATTACACAAAAAGGCAGGGACATTCTAGATGGGAAAATCCGGTTCTTTATAAATGAAAGACCAGGTGATGAGGAATCGATAGAAACTGTATCCGCCTAAACTGAAGAAAGTTCAAAAATGAACACTGATCCTGAAAGAAAAATTATAATTGAAATATTCATAAGCCCATGGGTTTATGAGTAAAAAAAAAACGAGGTATCCATGAAAGACCCGAGACATGATAAACTTTCGAAACTGCTTGTTAATTACTCCTGCGCGCTGAAACCCGGTGAAAAAGTTCTGATTCAATCAACTGACGTTCCGGTAGAAATGATTGAATCCCTTATAAAAGCCGTGTACGAAACTGGCGCGTTTCCAGTAGTTGACACTCGATTCAGCCGAGTTGAAAGAAGCATCCAGTTAGGCGCTTCAAAGGAAAGTCTCGCTGTTATACGCGAAGCGGAACTTTTCCGCATGAAAAATATGGACGCGTTTATCGGAATCCGCGGTCCTGCAAACACCAAAGAGCTCAGCGATGTGCCTTCGGCAAACCAGCAGCTTTATGACACTGAAATATTTGAATCTGTTCATTCAAAAGTACGTGTTCCGAAAACTAAATGGGTTGTGCTGCGGTATCCGACGACACATATGGCGATGATGGCAAAGACTTCTACAGAAGCGTTTGAAAATTACTATTTCAATGTCACCGCTGACGTCAATTATGAACAGATGTCAGCCGCCATGGATAAGGCTGTCGCTTTCATGTCAAAAACTGATAAAGTCGAGATTAAAGGAAATGGAACCGATTTATCCTTTTCAATAAAGGGGATGAATGTTGTAAAATGCGATGGACACAGAAACATCCCCGATGGAGAAGTCTATACAGCGCCAATAAGAAACAGCGTCAATGGAGTGATTACATATAACACTCCTTCAACAAATCACGCATTTACTTTTGAAAACGTTAAATTTATTTTTAAAGACGGGAAAATTGTCGAAGCTTCATCCAACAACACAAAAAAAATCAATGAAGTTCTCAATATTGACGAAGGCGCCCGCTACATCGGCGAGTTCGCGCTCGGATGCAACCCGTACATAAACAACGCGATTGATGAAACTCTATTTGATGAAAAAATCGCAGGATCCTTTCATTTCACTCCCGGCAACGCGTACACAACCGCTGATAACGGCAACCGGAGCGCTTTGCACTGGGACTTAGTCTGCATTCAGACTCCGGAATACGGCGGCGGTGAAATTTTCATGGATGGTGTTCTAATCCGCAAAGATGGAATTTTCGTGCACGAAGCGTTTATTGAACTGAATCCCGAAAACCTGAAATAAAACAATGAATAAAATCATTGATTTATAATGCGGTTAAGTGTTATAATGAAAAAAATATTTTTTACGGTATGCAGATGAAATTAAGCACAGAAGCAAAAGTCGGAATGATGGTTACATTCAGTTTTACGGTTTTTATCGTCATGGTTGGCGTGCTTGCTAAATTTAATGTTTCTAAGTCTGGTTACAACATTAAACTTTATTATTCGTTTTTGAACGATCTTAGGGTTGGAGCAGCCGCGAAAATCGGCGGCGGTATTAAAATCGGAGAAGTCACGGAAATCGCGCAATCCGGCGATAAAACAATTTTAACTCTATGGATTGACAACAAATATAAACTGACAAAATCAACAACTTTCGCGATTTTCACAACAGGCATAATCGGTGAAAAATATATTAATGTAATTGTACCCGCCATTCGGACGGATGAGGGCTACCTGAAAGACGGCGACGTGAAATATGGAATAGATCCCGCGTCTTTCGATAAAATGATGCAGACGTTTGAAAGTTTTCTGACAGATAAAAGCGGCGGTGAAATACTCGCGGATATTTTTCAAAACTCCAGCAAGTTTGTAGATAATCTAAATGACATTGCCGAGGAAAACCGCGGCGACATTAGAAGTTCAGTCACTACAACAAGAGTAATGGTCTATGATCTTCAGGCTCAGACGAAAATCATGATGGATGAACTGAACAAACTGGCGAAAAACAGCGCTGAAATATCTGAAACCAACAAAGAAGACATACAAATCGCCCTGCGGAATCTCTCTGAATCAACGGAAAATTTAAACAAAATTATTTATAGACTCGAAAACGGACAGGGAACTCTTGGAAAACTCATTACGGATGATGAAATTTACAATAACCTCCGCGACGCGTCCATTTACGCGAAAGACCTGTTTGAAATGCTGAAAAAAAATCCAAACAAGCTTTTCTTCTCCGAGGAGCAGTAGTGGCAAAAAACAAGATCTGCTATGTCTGCGTTTCCTGCGGAGCCCAATCACCGAAATGGTCCGGAAAATGCGATGCCTGCGGGCAATGGAATTCAATCGTCGAAACTGACGCTGAACCGAAAAAAATTACATCAGAAAATATCAATTTCATGAAACTGTCGGATGTTTCCGCGGACAGTCAGAAAAGAATTTTAACAGGAATAAATGAATTCGATCTTGTCTGCGGCGGCGGAATCGTTCCCGGCGCGGTAACTCTTATCGGCGGGGAACCTGGAATCGGAAAGTCAACTCTCGCGCTTCAGGTTGCAGCGAAAATGAAAACTTTATATGTTTCCGGCGAAGAATCTCCTCAGCAGATTCGCCACAGATCTGACAGGCTGAAAATTTCAGGCAAAAATATAATCATTACGGCAAATACGATTGTCGAAGAAATTGAAAGCATCATTAAAAAAGAAAAACCCGAATGTGTTTTCATTGACTCGGTTCAGACAATTTCAACAATTAACTGTCAGGGTCCAGCCGGCTCGGTGACTCAAATCCGCGAAAGCACGCTTCGGCTGAGTGAACTTGCGAAAAAAATGAGCATTCCGCTTTTTTTAATCGGTCACATAACTAAAGAAGGAAGCATAGCGGGACCTAAAATTCTGGAACATGTCGTCGATACAGTACTTTATTTCGAAGGTGACTTTACTCATGATTATCGAATTTTAAGAGCTTTCAAAAACAGATTCGGTTCAGTCAACGAAATTGGTCTTTTCAGAATGGAGAGTTCTGGTCTTACTGAAATTTCCGATAAAAATTCAATTTTTTTAAATCCTTATTCAACCGCGAGTCCAGGTTTCGCCGTCTGCGCCGCAATCGAAGGCAGCAGAACAATTCTTTTCGAAGTACAATCACTTGTTTCATTTTCATCTTTTTCAAATCCCCGCAGAATGGCTGACGGTTTTGATTTAAACAGACTCATTCTGCTGATCGCTGTTCTTGAAAAACACGGCGCGTGCAAGCTTTCACAATTCGATGTTTTTTTAAACGTTGCCGGCGGTTTTCAAATAAATGAAACAGCAAGCGATTTAGCTGTAGCGGTTTCAATAGCGTCAAGCAGCATTGAAAAGCCGGTTCCGTCAAAAACAGGATTCTTGGGTGAAATTTCTCTCAGCGGTGAAATACGTCCAGTCTCTCAGGCGCAAAGACGCGCACAGGAATTTGAACGCAACGGCTTTACAAAACTGATTGTCAGCGACAAAGACAGCCGGGACATTACATCCGCGGTATTCAGCGGTGAAATCATCCCGGTCAGATCAATCGGCAAAGTGCTGGAAGTCATTTTTTAAGCATGTCGTCAGCGAAAGTTATATTTTCAAGGTAAGTTACGTTATCAGGTTCAATCCGGTTTGCTTTCTGAAAATACTCTTTCGCGCTCGCGTAATTCTGATAATAATAATATTGAATCAACCCCATCATATTCACGCAATATGCATAATCCGGAAAATACTTTAAACATTGAGCAGAATATTTTTCCGCTTCAATATAATTCTCCTGCTGATAATAAATGTAAGCAAGGTTTGATAATGAAAACTTATTAGATGCGTTATAACTTAACGATTTTTTAAAGTTAGATATCGCGGCCGGAAAATCTTCCTGAAGTTCGTCTATGTAGCCGAGTTCAAAATATGCTTCCGTCAGTTTCACATTATTTCTGATCAGCGAACCAGCGGCAATTTTCGCATTAGTAAAATCGTTTATATCTCGAAGCTGAATTGCGGTATCGACAAGACCTGTCGCAGCAGACTCATAATCTGGATACAGTGAAAGACATTTGTCATAATAAAGCAGTGAGTTTTTGTAATCACCGCTGTTATAGTAAGATTGCGCGATATTCACAAGAGATAATTTATTGGAAGGTTCATGTTTTAATGAAATCTGATAATTTTTAATTGCGTTCGGATAATCATTTTTCTGAAGATAAATATAACCGTATTCACCGTAAGCTTCCGCGAGATTCTGTCCTGTTTTAATAAGCTTATCAATTATTATAAACGCGTTATCATAATCATTTACGCTTCTGTAACCGATAGCAAGATTTAAAAGACCCTTTGGATACTTTGGATATTTTTCAACAACAGTTTTATATAATTCAAGCGCTTCCTGATCTTTTCCCTGTCTGTCAAGCGCGACGCCTAAATTCATATAACCTGTTTTAAAACCTGGATCTATTTCAATAGTTCTTCTGAATGATTTTTCCGCGTCTGTAAGCCGGTTATTGTCCAACTGCAGAACTCCCAGATTATTGTGCACATCGACAAATGCTGGATTTTTATTCAGAGCGATTTTAAGATATTTTTCTTCTTCTTTGTCATCATATCCCAAAGCGCGGCTTAATACAAAGTAAGCTTCAGCATTGTTCGGGTTCAGCTGAATGGCCTTTCGCGCGTTATCTTCGCATAAAGTCCATTTATTTGAAACAACATTTTCATCAACTTCCTGATAATATCTTGCCAGTGAAACATAGACCTGGTCAAGTTTCGGATCAAGTTTCAGAGCTTTCTGCGCGTTTTCATATGCTTTCTTCATGAGAGTTTTATCGGTTTTATTTTCGTAAGTCCGCATTTCCCAGCTTCGCAATGAATACGCGTTCGCGAGTCCGGCATACGCGAGAGTATAATTCTTATCAATGGCGATTGCTTTATTAAACATCTCAATTGCTTTGACGTAATCAAGCGTTT
>JBFZEW010000062.1:0-4178 GCA_041306665.1 Spirochaetota bacterium
TGAAGATGATAATACGCGGAAGCTTGAAAATAGCCGGATTGAATCTGATGACAAAAAAAAAGTTGAAAGATTTACGATCCAGGTATTAAGATATTCCTGGCTTGCATTATCAATTATAATAATCGGAGCATTTGTCTTTTTTATTTCGAAGAAAGAAAATGAGATTGAAGAATGAGAATTTTACTTGAAAGTATAAGTTCCAAAGACTCTGCAGTTTTAAAAAATCAGCTGAACACTTCCGAACTTTTTATACTTGGAATTGTTAAAAGATGCGTTTATGGTTATCCTTCCATCGTGGTTCTTAATCCGATTTTTGATGATGTTGAAAAAACAATAAATTATACAGCTTTGAAAAACACACTTTGGCTTACGTGTCCGTTTTTAAATAAGAAAATACACAAAATAGAAGATGATGGCGGCATATCAAAGGTTCAGGAATTTTTAAAGACTGAAAGGGAATTTCAGAATAAAATGCAGGATGCAAATGCCCATTACTATTTTTTCAGAAAAGAAGTATATTTCGAATCTTCACATACTGAATTTAATGATTCAATGACTGAGTATTTTAATTCCGGAATCGGCGGAATTAAAAACGTTACTTCCATAAAATGCCTCCACATGCATTATGCGCACTATCAGTTCTGCAGCAGCAATCTTGCCGGGCGCATGACAGAGCTCATGCTTGATAACGAATTTTCCTGCGTTGAGGAATTATGTAAATGCAGCTGCTCTTAATTAAAAAATTAAAAAAAGACGGCTCCATTGACAAGGATTTTGCAAATGTAATTTTTAAAAATCTTGATGCGGGGAAAATAATTGTTTTCCCGATTGACGGTATTTACGGCCTTCTATCAGTTTATTCTGACGATAACATTTCTGATTCTGAAAAGAATATTAAAGAAAATGGATTAAAAATCGCACCAGTTATTATTTTGAATTTTAATTTAATTGAACAATCTGCGTTAATTAATAAAAAGGATTATGATTTTCTCCGGCGTATCTGGCCTTATGAAATAAATGTGAAACTAAATGGAAACATAAATAACAATTTTCCTGATGTCGTTACGGCAAGAATTCCCCGATATCAGTTTATTCAGGATATTTTAAACGATCTGGCAAAGCCTCTTGTTTTCTATCCATTCATTATTAATGATAAAAAAACAATTTTTAAGAAAAAGGAAATTATCGAAAAATTTGAAAGCAAGTGCGAGTTAATCGTTTATTTGAATGAATGGAGCCGAGCGCATATTCGTCCGACACTAATTGATATAACCTCTGATAAGCTTGTGATTCTTGAAAAAGGAAAGACATCTGTTGAAGAAATTCAATCTTTGTTTTTTCTTGATACTTCCGGCTGAAAATAAACAGTTCATAGGCGGTAGAAACTGTGTCAGTAAAGTAATTTTGAATTTTAAATGTTTAATTTTGAATTGTCCGTACGGCAAAATGAAATCACACTTCCTCGTATCCCCAGTCTTTCCGAATTAGATAGTAGCAACACCCTTCGGCTGCGATTTCAGCGCCGAGATCCATGAATTTGATTTCAGCGTTCTGGAAATTCCGGACATAACCGGTGTCCTGGTAAACACTGTTTATATGGTCCGTCAATTTTTTTACAGGATCGTCAAAGCAGCCTAAGATTGCGCCCGAAATAATTATTAAATCGGGACAGAGCAGATTCGCCGCGTCGTGAACTGCTTCGGCGAAATAGCAGTATCTTTCATCGATAATTTCAATTATTTTGCTGTTTCCTGTTTTATATTCCTGCTGAATGTCTTTTGAAACAGGACGGATTTTTTTCAGTTTCATGTAGGGTTTGACGGCATTTGAAATACTCATGTATGAGAAAAATAAATCAAGGCAACCGGTCTTTCCGCATATGCATCTTTCTTTGCTTTCAGATACTTTCATGTGGCCGATTTCACCATGGTCGGTTATGATTTCACCGTTGTAAATAAATCCTGACGCCACACCGGACCGGACTGAAATATAAAGTATTTTCTTGAAGCGTGTAATAATATCTGAATGTGAAAAGAAATAGGATGTCATTGATTTTATGTTATGCTCGATAAATATTTCTTTATTGGGGAAAAATGATGAAATAAATTCTTTAATGTCAAAATTGTTCAGATAGGGCATTAAAGTGTAGTTTAAATACCGGTTATTTTCCGCTTGAAGAATTCCTGGAATACCGCATCCGATGCTGCGGAGATTTTTAAAATAATCAGAATTAGTTTTAATAAATTCATTTAGATGTTTCGTGAATTCGGCGATAAATTCATCTTTAGATGTGAATATATCTGTTTCAGTTATTTTAGTGTCAATTACCTCGTTAGAAAAACTGATAAGTGATGTATATATGCCGGATTGATTAAACGTAATTCCAAGATAGACATGCGCGTAACTCTTCAGCTGGAAAAAAGTCGCGCGTCTTCCTTTCTGCTTCTGTTCGCCTTCAGTTTCATAAATCAGGTTTTCTTCTATTAAATGATTAAATACGGAAAGAATCGTATCCATGGAATAACCTGAAAGATCTTTTGCCTGTACTTTTGACAGGCTTCCATGCAAACGGAAAAGATCTATTATATGATTTTTCTTGTTTGTTTTTCTCTGGTCAATGTTTATGCCGAATGCCATAGTGTCTCTTTATAATTAATATGATTTATAAAATAAATATATTGACATTTTATCGATAACGACATAAAGTGTCAAGTATAATCTAAAAATTTACTGTTGCTGTCGTATTAAATAAAAAAAATAGAACATTTAAGGGGTAATTTATGGAGGCTCGGAAAGTAAAAGTCAGGAATATGATCGCTTACGGAATAGGAGATGTTTATGGAGGCGGATCATTTTTTATTATTAATTTCTTTTTCCTGTTTTTCCTGATTAACATAATCGGCATTGTTCCGGGAGTCGCAGGTTTTATTATCATGATCGGAAGTATCTGGGATGGAATTACCGATCCAATGATGGGATACATTTCAGACATGACAAAATCGCGCTTCGGCAGAAGAAGAGTTTATTTCCTTGCCGGAATTGTTCCGGTTGCGGTATCATTCATGTTAATCTGGCTGCCTGTCGTACTTCCTGCAATGTGGATGACTGCAGTATATTATGGTTTCGCGTTTGTTCTTTTTAAAACAGTTTTTACAATGATGATGGTTCCATATTCCGCGCTGAACGCTGAAATGTCCGGTGATTATAAAGAAAGAACAAGACTTTCAGGTGTAAGAATAATTTTCTCGCAGATTTCCGCGCTTCTCGCGGCTCTATTTCCTTCAATCCTGATTAAAATGGGAAGCACTCCGGCGCAAGGATATCTGATAATGGGTGTTGTTTTCGGTATTTTTTATGCTCTGCCGTGGGTGTTTGTCTTCCTTGGCACATGGGAATTACAAGTCGAAGAAGAAGAAAAATTACCTTCAAGTCTTATTGAAATATTCAAAAATTTCGCTCTTCTCGTGAAAAACAGAACTTTTATTTTCCACATTCTTCTATACATCTTTGCTTATAGCGCAATGGATGCATTAATGATGCTTTTCAAATTATTCCTTCATAACAATCTGAACCGAGGAAATTTATTTTCTCTTACAATGGGATCGCTTGTCGTTACTCAGATTCTGATGCTTTCGGTTTATGTAATGATTGCCAATAAAAAAGGAAAGGCTTTTGCTTTCAGAATTGGTCTGTCAATCTGGCTTGTCGGCATGCTTTTAACTTATTTTCTTAATGAAACGACTCCGGTTTACGTTATTGTCGCGGTATGCGTTTTAATCGGAAGCGGGGCTATCGCCGGTGTAATGATTCCATGGGCAATACTTCCGACTACCATTGATGTTGATGAAATTATGACATGCCGTCAAAGATCAGGAGTTTACGCGGGTTCAATGACGCTAATGAGGAAAATAGCTCAGGGTATTACAAGTTTTATTCTTGGTCTTTTGCTTTCAGGGATTGGATATAAACCGGCCATTCGGGAATTCGTCAATGGACTGCCGGTTGTGACAGAACAGATTCAGTCGGCTTCCACAATTTATTATTTAAAATTTTTATTCTTGGGCGTTCCGATTGTTTACATTATTTTGGCGATTATTTCATCATGGTTTTTCAAAGTTACTCCTGAAAGACATAAAATTTTGAAAGCTGAAATCGAACGTTTGAAAATGGGCGGAAGC
>JBFZEW010000063.1:0-2632 GCA_041306665.1 Spirochaetota bacterium
TCTTCCGATCTGGAAGAATATATTTTTCAGCTTAATGGTTTTGCCGAAATCGGAATCGTCGGTGTTGAAGCATTCGCGTCAATGCATAGCAGGAAAGACGTGCGGTTCTTTGAAAAAACAGCGCGTGAAAAAAATTTATTTGTTACAGGTGGAAGTGATTTTCATGGCGACCGCCGGGAAAAACTTGGTTTTTTCGGTAAACGCAAAATCAACTATGAAAAAATCAAAGATTTTATTGAAAACTCCGGAGTCCGAATTTATCAGTAGTCAGTTATCAGTAGTCAGTTATCAGTAGTCAGTAATCATTAACTATTCCATAAATAATTTGACAAGCTTTGTTGAAGAAATATTCTGTCAAAAAAAATAACAGGAAAAAATAATGGATCAATATAAAAAAGATTTTATAGAATTTATGGTTGAGAGTAATGTACTTACTTTTGGTGATTTTACAACAAAGAGCGGGCGAAAGACGCCGTTTTTTATTAATACCGGAAATTTTCAAACAGGAAGCCAACTGCGTAAATTAGGAATTTTTTATGCGAAAGCTATTCATGAAAATTTCGGTAATGACATCAACATTCTTTTCGGACCGGCCTATAAAGGAATTTCATTGAGCGTTGCAGCATCAATCAGTCTTTCTGAACTATACGGCATGGAAGTATCATATTGTTCCAGCCGGAAAGAAATAAAAGACCATGGCGATACTGGAATTCTTCTCGGAGCGAAACTTAAAGACGGCGATAAAATTATCATCATTGAAGACGTCACGACAGCAGGGACTTCCATATACGAAACAATGCCTGTTATAAAAGCCTCCGGTAATGTTGATGTTCTTGGATTGATTATTTCAGTTGACAGAATGGAAAAAGGGCAGGGTGAAAAATCGGCTTTTGTTGAACTTACTGAAAAGTTTAATTTTAAAACATGCGCCATTGTATCCATGAAAGAAGTTATTGAATATCTTTATAACAGAAAAATTAATGGAAAAGTTCTTATTGATGATGAGATTAAAAAAGCCATTGAAGCCTATTATCAATTATATGGCGCATAATTTTATTTTATCTCTTCATGTTAATTAATTTCTATGCCGTATTTTACCAGCAAAGGAGTTATTGAATTTATCAGTTCTGTTTCAGTCGTAATGGTGCAATTGTATATATCTGAATTGTCTTCGAGAATTTTTTTTGAAACTGTATCAATGAAAAAATAGCCATATCCTTTAAATTTTTTATCTACGTTGAATTTTACAACAATTGCGGAAATTTTTTTTGAAGAACTGCCGATAATATACGCTGATGCCACTCCTGTATCAACATAAGGGTTGTCATATATCTGCAGGGATGCCGCGAGTGAAAACGATTTACTGAAAGCAAACTGAAAAGAAAATATGACAAATAATAAACAGAGGATGTATTTGCTTTTAATCATGACCCCTTCTATTTCCGGCTGATATGTACTTTGCATTAAATTTAAATTAAATGTAAAGTACATTAAAGAGTAATATAATCGATGTATTTAAATTTGTAAATTAATATTTAATGCACTTTTCCTGAAAGATGTAAGGGTACTTCTTAAAAATTATGTTTTAATGTTCCATGCCGTCGCAAATGCAGATAAAACCATAATTACGATTCTTTTAAAAACGTAAATACGGGTTTGGAAGGACATGGAATTAAATTCATTTGTTTTTTATGATTTATTTGTAATATTTGCTATTTTTTTTGTCTTCACTTATTTTTATAATTGCTCGATTATTAATCAAAAAAAGTTGACGTTTGTATTGGTATTATGTATATTTGATGGTTTTCAAAAATTTCATTATTGAAAGGTGAATAAAATGAATGCAATGTTAGAAAAAAAATCAGAGACTTTGATTAAATGCAAAGAACAGATAGTGGATATATACAATAGTCTTGATTCAGAAGAAATTGAAGAACAGCTTGATGCTGTTGAAAAACTTCAGATTACTAATGAGCTTATGAGTGACAGCTCAATTAAAGAACTCGGCGAGTATAAGCAGGTTCGGGAAGTTTATAAAAAACTTCACATTAAAACAGCAAAAACATTAATGAGCATTCTTGAATCGTCAAGTTCGTTTTCATGCGATGAAAGACATTCTTTTAATTATTCCGAGCCGAAAGAGCAGATTAAAGCTGCCGAGTGCATAAGACTTCTTCCGAATGCTTTTATCGGAGGGCCAATGAAATCCGCTATGAACAGCAGAAATCCGAAAGTATTGAAAATCGCAATTAATCATTTCAAAACACTTCCTCCTGCTGTGAGAGTTTCAGATGTATTTCCTCCAAACTTTGGAAATGTAATCCGTACTATCGATGCAAAGCTCAAATAGTTTTGTTTTTTCTCACGTAGGATAAAAAAATTTAAACAAGTTAATAAAAAATTCTAATCCCCGGATTTTACCCCGGGGATTTCCTTATATTTTTTGAAATATGTAAAAATGATTTTTATGCTTCTAAGAAACAAAATACAAAGAACAGGTTCACGCGAAGGATTTGGACACAGATGGATATAAGATCAGTAATTTGAAATTAGTAATCAGTGAGCAGTGATCAGTAATCAGTTTGATAGCAATAACATTGGAATACACGTGATGCACGCCAGGGAAGTTCTG
>JBFZEW010000064.1:0-6751 GCA_041306665.1 Spirochaetota bacterium
GAAAACATCGCGTTTGACCCGAATATTCATGAAGCTATCGAAATTAAAACTGGCGATGATGTAATTGATGATACAGTCACGCATGTGTATCAGAAAGGATTCAAATTTGATGAATTCGTAATAAGATGCGCGAAAGTACGTGTAACAAAACCTGTGACTCAGAAAGTTAATGATGAAAAGTCAGTAAGCGGTGAGCAGGCAGACGGGAATGCAGATGCTGCATCAAATGCAGATTAAAGACAATAATAAAGATAAGATAAAGATTTAAAGGAGAAAATTATGAGTAAAATTATCGGAATTGACCTAGGTACAACAAATTCATGTGTTGCAGTTATGACTGGCGGTGAGCCTATTTTAATTCAGAATTCTGAAGGACAAAGAACAACTCCTTCAATAGTCGCATACACAGATAAAGGCGAGAGACTTGTGGGGCAGGTTGCGAAAAATCAGATTATTACTAACCCTGAAAATACAATCCGTTCTATCAAGCGTTTCATGGGACGTGCATTTGGAGAAACGACTGATGAAAGAAAATATGTTCCATTTAACATGATGGATGACGGAAAAGGCGGAATTACTGTTAAAACAATAGGCGGAAGTTTTACTCCGCCGGAAATATCCGCTCGAGTGCTTCAGAAAATGAAAGAAACAGCAGAAGATTATCTTGGCGAAAAAGTAACAAAAGCTGTCATAACAGTGCCTGCTTATTTTAACGACTCTCAGCGTCAGGCAACTAAAGACGCGGGAAGAATCGCAGGCCTTGAAGTCGAGCGTATAATAAACGAGCCGACCGCAGCGGCGCTCGCATATGGTCTTGACAAGGGAAATAAAAACCAGAAAATTGCAGTATATGACCTTGGCGGCGGTACATTTGATATTTCCATTCTTGAACTTGGAGATGGAGTATTTGAAGTAAAATCGACAAATGGAAATACTCACCTTGGCGGTGATGATTTTGATACAGCTATCATGAAATGGCTTATCGACGAATTCAAAAAGCAGACTGGAATTGACATATCAAGCGATAAAATGGCAATGCAGCGTTTAAAAGAATCAGCGGAAAAAGCAAAAATTGAACTTTCAACGAAAATGTCTGCTGAAATAAATATTCCATTCCTCACAGCTGATCAGAACGGACCTAAACACCTTGTAATTTCACTTTCAAGAAGTAAATTCGATCAAATGACGCATGACCTTGTTCAAGCAACGAAGGAACCGTGCATCAAAGCAATGCAGGATGCCGGAATGTCAGCCGCAGACATCGATGAGGTAATTCTTGTAGGCGGGTCAACGCGAATCCCTGCAGTTCAGGAACTTGTAAAAGAACTTTTTAATAAAGAACCGCATAAAGGCGTAAATCCTGACGAAGTTGTAGCTGTAGGCGCGGCTATTCAGGGCGGAGTGCTTAGCGGAGACGTTAATGATGTTCTTCTCCTTGATGTTACGCCTCTTTCTCTTGGAATTGAAACTCTTGGCGGCGTAATGACAAAACTTATTGAACGAAACACTACAATACCTACTAAAAAAAGCAATGTTTTCTCAACTGCTGCCGAGAATCAGCCGGCTGTTTCAATTCATGTTCTTCAGGGTGAAAGAGAACTTGCATCTCAAAACCGTACTCTTGGTAGATTTGAACTTACAAATATTCCTCCTGCACCAAGAGGCGTTCCGCAAATTGAGGTTGCTTTTGATATTGACGCAAACGGTATTGTTCATGTTTCCGCAAAAGATCTTGGCACGGGAAAAGAACAGAAAATAAGAATTGAATCTTCAAGCGGATTGTCTGAAGATGAAATTAAAAACATGGTTAGAGACGCGGAAGCGCACGCTGAAGAAGATAAAAAAGAACGCGCTTTAATTGAGTTAAAAAATGACAGTGATTCTCTCATTTATTCGCTTGAAAAACTTTTAAAAGAAAATTCAGATAAAGTTGATGCTGCTGAAAGAGCAACAATGGAAAAAGAAATTGCTAATTTACGCGGCGCTATTGAAACAAATGACATGAACAAGATAAAAAACGCAAAAGAAAATCTTGAAAAAGCTTCTCATGGGTTTGCTCAAAAAATGTACAGCCAAGCGGGACAGCAGCCGGGCAACAATAACAATCAAGGCTCTGCGGACTCTAATTCGCATAATGAGTCTTCCGGTTCAGCTAAAGCATCAGGTTCTGCCGATAATGTATATGACGCTGAATATAAAGTTGAAGACGAAGATAAAAAATAATTTTGCGGGCATTCGCCCGCTTTAATTTACAGTGAGGGTACTTTGGCAGCGAAACGGGATTATTATGAAATACTGGGTGTTCCGAAAAATGCGGGTGAAACAGATATAAAAAGCGCTTATCGTAAATTGGCGCTTCAGTATCATCCTGACAGAAATAAGAACAATCCGGAATCAGAGGAAAAATTTAAAGAAGCAACAGAAGCCTATGAGGTGCTAAGAGACCCGAAAAAACGCTCTCAGTATGACAAATTTGGTCATGAAGGAGTCGGCAGTTTTGAAGGATTCGGACGGGGCGCATACACTGATTTTTCTGATATTTTCGGAGACTTCGATATTGGCGATATTTTTGAAGGATTTTTCGGAGGCGGATTCGGCAATGCGCAGCGCAAAGGCGGATCAAAGCGCATGGCCAGAGGTTCAGATATTCAATATGATTTAAAAATTGATCTTGAAGACGCTGCGATCGGCAAAGAAGTTCAAATTGAAATTCCGCGTCGTGAATCATGTTCTTCATGCTCCGGTTCAGGAGCAGCTCCCGGGTCAAAAGCTCAGGTATGCCCGGTTTGTTCAGGTACAGGTCAGACAAGACAGTCGCAGGGATTTTTTACAATTACGCAGACTTGCTACAAATGCAACGGTGAAGGAAAAATAATTTCGAATCCTTGTAAAAAATGTAATGGCTCAGGACTTACAGTAAATAAAAGAAAAATAACAGTTAAAATTCCGGCTGGCGTTGAATCTGGTTCAAGATTGAAAATAACAGGTGAAGGCGAGCAGGGAGCGAATAACGGCATCAGCGGTGATCTTTATGTTCTTCTTCATGTTAATAAACATGAATTATTTGAAAGGCACGGAAATGATATCATTACATCCGTTGATATCAGTTTTCCGCTTGCAAGCCTCGGTGGTGAAATAAAAGTATTAACCATTTACGGTCAGAGCATTAAAATGAAAATACCGGCAGGCACGCAGAATAATCACATATTCAGATTAAAAGGCAACGGTCTTCCTTTCCTTGGTTCATATGGCAAAGGAGATCAGCTTGTTAAAGTTAATGTCGCGGTTCCGAAAAAACTTACTTCACGGCAAAAGGAACTTCTAAAGGAATTCGCGCAATTAAGCGGAGACGAAGATGTTCTTGATGACGGCAGACCGTTTTATACGTGAAAACAGGAAAGCGCGGAATTTAATTCCGCGTTTTTTTTTTAAATATGCAGTTTCAGCATGTCATTCAGCTTAACAAGGTGAGATCTTTCAGCGTTGATTAATTTATCCAGAATTATCTGAGCGCCGGCATTGGCTTCGTACATTGATTTTATTTCTGAATAAAAAAGTACAGAGTCTTTTTCAGCCTGAATTGCGGCATGAAATGCATCGATTACATCTTCAATTTCATTGATAAATTCAGCGACTGCTTCAATGTTTCTGAAAATTCTTCCTGAAATTAATGCTGAAAGGTATTCATAGTATTCATCAGTGAAATTACCGGCAGAGTCTTTCAAGTCATTCAGCATTGAAGTGAATATTTTTTGATGTTCAAGCTCTTCGTCAGCCAGAAAATGGAAAAGACCTTTTAGTTCGGAATCTTTCTCGAATTTTTCAGAGCATTTTGAGTAAAAATAGCTGCCTGTTTTTTCAAGTTCAACTGCCATATCGATTATTTCTTTTGCTGAATATTTCATTTTAATGCTCCTATAATAAATTAATGTATTCAAAGTCAATTTGCATGCTGACATAGTCGCTGCGGATAACCTTCACCATTATTCGGTCGCCCAGGATAAATCTTTTTCCGTGTCTGCGGCCAATTACGGTGAAATCATCTTCTTTTACAAGATAAAAGTCGTCTGTCAGAAGTTTTAAAGGAATCATCCCTTCAACAGGGATTTTATCAAGAGAAACATAAATTCCAAAACTCGCTATGCTGCTTATGATTCCTTCGAAAACTTCACCAATGTGTTCTTCCATGATGCGGCAGCTTTTTATTTTGTAAAGATCTCGTTCAGCTTTCTGCGCGAATCTTTCAGTCTTGGAAGTTTTTTCGCCTATTATCGATAATTCTTCTTTCGTATAAATCGGTTTGCTGCTGTCTATTAAAGTTTTCAGGCATCTGTGAACTATCAGGTCGGGATATCGTCTGATTGGTGACGTAAAATGAGTGTAATCTTCGAATCCAAGTCCAAAGTGTCCTAAAGGTTCAACATCGTAATATGCCTGCATCATTGATTTTAAAATAATAAAATTTACAACCTGTTCATATTCTCTTGATTTTACGGAGCTGATAATGTCCTGAAGAGTTTTATCAATCTCTTTCTGTTTTTTTACTCCAATTCCCAAAGAATTCAAAAACTTTTTTAATTTCACGATATTTTCCGCGCTCATGTCTTCGTGAATTCGGTAGAGTGACGGAATTTTACTGTCTTTAATCGCTTTGGATACAATTTCATTTGCGCTCAACATGCATTCTTCGATGATTGAATGACTTTTGAGTCTTTTTGCCGGCTGAATGTTTTTGAATTTATCATCCTCATACACCAAAACATTATCTGAAAGATTTAAATCGATTCGTCCGTTTTCAATTCGCCGCTGTTTCAGAATTTGCGTAAATTCGTAAAGTCCTGTGAGCAGTTCAAATGATTCATCGGTTTTCATCTGTTCATCTAAAATTTTATCAGCAAGATTATAAGTAAGACGCCGGTTGCTTAATATTTTCCCTCTTGTGAAAAAAGATTTTTTTATCCTTCCGTTAAGGTCGTAATCCATTACGGCGGACAATGTAAATCTTTCCTTATGCGGTACAAGACTGCATAGATTGTTCGACAGAACTTCAGGAAGCATTGGAATTACCCTGTTGCCAAGGTAGTACGAATTTCCTCTATTGAGTGCTTCTCTGTCGAGAAATGAATTTTTTTCAATGTACGCTGAAACATCAGCAATATGGACATAAAGGGTATAACCGCCGGGGTTTTTACGCAAAGACACTGCGTCGTCGAAATCCTTCGCGGTTTCACCGTCAATTGTAACTGTATAAATTTCCGTGAAATCCTTTCTGTTTGAAATCTCATTTTCACTTAGCGCTGATATGAAATCCTCTTCACGGAAGATATTATCATATTGGTCAGGAAGACGATGCCTCAGAACGACGCGTTCGAAATCGAACTTATCAGGATCAGAAACAGCGACGGAAATGATCTCAGCTTCGGGAAGAGAACTTATTGTGTTTCCGGTAAGTTCGATTTTAAGAATTGATTTCGGATGCACCGATCCTTTTGCAATAACATTCGGATAACCAGGAGTATCGAGAAGTTCCAGAATGGAGTATTCCCCCTGGCTTTTAATTTTTCTTGCGAGATAACTTTCTTTTGAACGCTGAAGTATTTTTGTCACTCTTCCGAAAAATTCATTATGTCTGTAATCGGTTATGATTACTTTTACTGTGTCTCCGGAATGCGCGTTCAGCGTGTTTTTTTTATCTATTAGAATTTCAAGAAGCGGGAGTTCGGCAATGCCGTCGCCTTTTTTTCCGCTTTTAAAAACAGCGGTACTTTCAAAATTTTTGCTGCGGGAAAAGCTGTTGTTTTTGCGTGAAACATAGCCGATGAGTTCAAGTACGTTTAATGTTTCTTGAATTCTTCGAATGTCCTTGTGTTCACCGGTACCGGATGCTCTTTCGTTTTTCCCTTTCCGTTTGCCGCTTTTGCGTAATTTAGCCGATTTTCCGCTAACGAAAAAATCAACCAATTGGTTTGATGTGAAAGAATTATCCTTTGCATTTATAAATTCAATTATTTTTTTTGATGATAGTGGCACATTATCTCCTTGGGTGCTGATTAAAAATCGCTGTCGTCCTCATCTGAATCCATTTGAGCTGAAATTTCAGATTCTTTCAGGTGAGCAGCTTTTCGTATTTCATCTATGTCAATTTTTTTTAAATCAATATTTTTCAGCATTTCAGTTATTGTAGCGCAAATATCGGCAGTTTTTGACTGCTGAAGCTGAATTTCAGAAACGCCTGAAACATGCAAAGCATAAATCTCTTTGCCAAGTTCTTTATATTTTTTATTAATATCCGATTCAATTTTTTTAATTTCAATATTAATTTTTGTGATTCGGGCATATTCCTCGGTTTTCACTGAAAATTTCTGTGTAAAAATGTACAGAGCGTCCTTAAATTCTTTAAATGACATAAAATCTCCTTAAATCCTGCGATATATGTATATTATAACTTTTCAGTCATTTATAGTAAACTAATTTTTTAGTTTAATCTCAGAATGATTGTTCATGAAAAAACTATTGAGCCGGATATAATAATTCAGTTTAATGTAATCTTTAACCCAATGAGATCCTGGTTTGATGTTCTCTTTTGATGATTAAGCGGTTTGTAATTCGCAAGACCCGTTTATTCAGGCGAATATGGCTAATTCTTTGAATTTTGTGATGATCATTTCGTGAATAATAAGGCGGCACTAATTTTTGTAGGCAATATTATAAAATCTTACTATTTATTTCGCAGGAAAAGAAGTAAATGGAA
>JBFZEW010000065.1:0-4068 GCA_041306665.1 Spirochaetota bacterium
TCTTCCGATCTGAATTAGCTGAAATAAAATTATTAGATTTCGTAATGGATTTTAATGGTAACATTATTTGTTGGAAAACAAAAGAAAATGCAGAAAAATTTATCATAAACAATGGATTTGAAGGGCAGCTATTTATTGTTAAGACCAAAATTAATGAAATTAATAATGAACTTAATTTGAAAAATTGTGATAATGGCGTAAGACTTATCGATACTATTGAATTTTAATATTTTAACTTTCATTGGAGCGAAGACACACAGTATTACTTTTGTATTTTTGAAAATGCAGAGGTAAACGAATTTTCCATTTTTAGTGAATTTTATTTCTGGAGTAAAAGTTCGGTGTTGTGCAAAGTGGCTGTTTATCGTCACTTTTTCGAAGTGTAACTCGCAGGAGTGGACTGGACTTGAATAGTGTTGATTTGAAAGATACAGGCAATTTTGCCATCAAGGTGTATTGATGCCGAAGATATTTGAATGGGATGGATATAAATTTTTCTTTTTCTCGAATGAAGGGATTCCTCTTGAACCATGTCACATTCATGTGAGAAAGGGAAACTCAATAGCGAAATTCTGGATTAATGAAAATGTTGAACTTGATTCTTCGTGGGACTTTTCTTCAAAAGAATTGAATAATTTGGAAGGAAAAATCGAAGAACAAAAAGAACTGATTAAGGAGAAATGGAATGAATATTTCAGCCGGTGAAATTCGCGCTCAGAAAGTATGGTTTGATGAAAATAATATATGGGTACTCTTTACTGACGGTCGTCAGCTGGCAGTACCGTTGGCATATTTTCCGCGTCTTCGCAATGCAACAGATGAAGAGCGAATGAAATTTGAGATAAGCGGCGGTGGATATGGATTACATTGGGATGAATTGGATGAAGATATACACGTTCCGAATCTTGTATTAGGGCATATGGTGAAAAAGGCGGTTTAGAGTCATTGAATTAACTGCATTTTAATGCAGGAATAAAGTTCTCTCTAAACACCTCCGTAAAAACCCTCAGCGTGAGCGATTGCAGCGGTGACGCGAAGCGGCCGGAGCGGAAAGCGCGGTCCGCGTTAAACTGCTTGATTTTTTTGAAACAATAAATTACATTAAGCAATAAAGTTCTTTGAAAGTGAAAAGTGAAGGACACGCCCGTAAACGGCGAGATCTTTGAAAGTGAGTTATATTTAATCGCCCGAAAGAGATGACTACAATTGAATCATCTACTGCCGCTGGTATAAAATCTCTCCGTGCTTGTTTATTTCATCAAGAAGGCCGCTTCGGTCATTTCCATTTTCAAAAAGTACAGGTTCTATATTTGCATCAATATTACGACGCATTTTAAATAGTTCAGATTCCTGTTCAAGGAAATCATCATTAATTTTGTCTACAATTATAGCAATGTCAATGTCGCTTTCTGCATGGAAAGTATTTTTAGCATACGATCCGAACAGAATAATTTTCAACGGATTGTATTTATTAATTACCAGTTTGTTAAACTGGTTTAATTTTGTTAAAATTTCTTCTTTATCCATTGAAATAAATCCTCGGTATTTCTTAATAATTCGTTACATCTTTTTTCAGTTAATGCTTTAGATAATTTTTCTTTATTTGTCGGGTATCTTGCTTCAATATTAAGAGGCTCAAGGAGATCTAATAAATTTTTCTGTTCCTCGGAAAATTCTGCATAAAGGTCTGAATTACCGGCAAGTTTCATTAAATTATGTGTGTATTGTGCAGCTTCATTTTTAATAAATACATGATATGCTTTAAGTATTTTTTCAATTGTCTGATGGCACATGAAACCGACATATAAATATCTTTTACTTTTCAGCATAGCTTTAGCTGTCTCAAAATCATATTCTGCCATTTCGATCCAATAATTTACATTTGATGATAATGCCATTTTAACAAACCGATCTTTAATTTTATTAGTAATTAGAGTTTGTTTTTTTATACATAAAGTCAACATTTTTTTATTTTAGAAACATGACAACCCGTAAGGGCAGGCCTCTTATCACAACGCGAATAATGAGCTTGTTTCATACTTTGACAGGGGTGATGAAGATGATTCTGAGGATGACAAAACAAGTCAGTATTTTTATTCATACACCGGTCAGAGAGTTAAAACAATAAATAGTGACGGTACTGTTAAGTATAACATTCTGGAACTTTTCGAAGTTAATGAGAAAATAGGCTGCCGTGAAAAGCGTTGTGTTAAATATATTTACGGTAAAAACAATGAGCTTGTTGCGCAGCATGTTACTTTAAATCCGGATTTGATCAGTCCGAATATGCGTTTCATGCTTTTCAGACTTTTCAGTCAAAATACAATTTCAGACTGTCTGCATTTGTATGAGGCACTTACCTCGAACGCGATTACGTCCAACCTGTGGGTTGCGTCCATGTCCATTGATCTTTGTTGAAGCATATCGCTTTGGGGTTGATGTCATATTTTTATGCCTCTATTTTTTTAACAAAAAATGTAAAAATAATCTCTGCGGTGATGAATTTTCTTAATCTTTAATATTTTATTATTGCCAATTTTATGCTTTAATAAATATTTAATTCAGGTATGAAATGAATAAAACTGAAATATTACAATATCTTAAAGACAATCATCTTTCACCGAATAAGAAGCTTGGTCAGAATTTTCTAATTAATGAGGCAATTTGCGCGAAAATTGTCGATGCTGCTGATATTTCCGGGCTGAATGTCCTTGAAATCGGTCCCGGACTCGGCAGTCTTACAGAAATCCTTGTCAGCCGCGCTGCTGAACTGACTGCTGTTGAAATTGATGCCGGAATTTTCAATTTTCTGCAAACCAAGTTTAATGATGTCAAAAATATTGAGTTGGTTCACTCCGATTTTCTTAAATTTTATAATAATAGAAGTTATCACGCGGCAATCGGCAATCTTCCTTATTATTGTTCAAGTGAAATTATTTTTCATGTGATTGATGCTTTCTTTCCTGAAAAAGTGGTTTTTATGCTTCAAAGAGAAATGGCGGACAGGCTTGTTTCCAGAGCAAATGACAGTAATTACGGCGCGCTTTCTGCGTCGGTTGCGTTATATTACACTTTTGATTCATCATTCAGCGTTGACAAATTTTCTTTTTTCCCTGTGCCGGATGTTACATCAACAGTAATTAAGTTGGTGAAGAATAAAAATATTCCCGATGATAAAATTCGCAAAATGTTTCACCTTACGGTGAAGTCCGGCTTTTGGGGCAAAAGAAAGACTATTCTCAAATCATTGTCCGATTCACCGTTTATGGATTTCAGTCGTGCTTCCGTTGCCTTGGCGTTGGAAGCTGCCGGTCTTAACGAAAAACTAAGAGCGGAAAATATCAGCACACAAAATTTTTTAAAACTTGCAGAATGCCTGCAGAAAGAAAGAGAAAATGGAATTTGAAAAAAAATTGAAAGAACTGCTTCTTTCAGTAGAGAAACCCGGAAGATATGCAGGAAATGAAATCAACATTATAATTAAAAACGATTATGATATCCGTTTTGTAATATGTTATCCTGATTTATATGAAATCGGAATGTCCAATAATGGAATACAAATTCTTTACAGCCAGATAAACTCTGTTGACCGGGTTTGGGGTGAACGCGTTTTTGCCGCTGCGCCTGACTTTTATGAAATTCTTAAAACAAACGACATTCCGCTGTTTTCCATTGAAAGCCGTCTTCCGGTTAAACATGCTGATGTTCTGGGATTTAATCTGTCTCATGAAATGCTCTATACCACAATGCTTCAAGTTCTTGATCTTTCCCAAATTCCACTAAGGTCGTGCGACAGATCAGAATCTGATCCAATTGTCATTGCTGGCGGTGAAGCTGTATCCAATCCTGCGCCTGTATACCAGTTTGCGGATTTAATTTTCGCTGGCGAGGGTGAACAGGCAGTTATTGATATTTCAGAAACAGTCAGAGCTCTAAAACTTCAGGGAGCGTCCAGAAAGGAAATAATACAAAACCTTTCCTTGATTGATGGAATAATTAACACCAGTCTGCTTGAACTTAAGGAAAATTCTGACGGGATGAAAACTTTTACCGGAAAAAAAGTTAAGC
>JBFZEW010000066.1:0-3096 GCA_041306665.1 Spirochaetota bacterium
CTCCGTTTTCCCGGATTAAATTCATCCGGAAAGTTTTCAAATTTATAAAGTAAATAATTATTCGAGTAATAGCAGTATTCAAGTTTTATAATAACGTATTTTTATGTAAATAGCGTAGTCATGAGCGTCAAGCGTTTTTTGGATGCCTATCCATGAATCTGAAGGCAGAATATATCTGATAATAGAATTGTTTTAATAAAACGCGAGCTAACTCATGTTGAAAAAATGATTTAAAAATTAACTGGACATGTGTAAATTTAGCGTGTATTATATCTGTTCTTGGAAATATTTAGCGGTTGTTATTCACTTCTAATTCTGTCTGTGCGTTGTTGCTTTATTTTTCGGGTGTAAACATGATATCATTTAATAGAATAAAATTTATAATTTCAGGAATCATGATATTTTCTTTATGCAGTGCTGTGATGGCGTCAATTGATCCCATTGATTTCACGGCGTTGGATTTTTACGCGCGAAAAGGATTTGATACAGCCTGGGTTACAGTTATTCCATCATCGTCTGATTTAAAAAACTGGGAAAAAATCCCAGGAAGAAAAGGAAATCGTCCAATCAGGGTTGTTGATATATTTAAAGGTATTCAGCAAAAAGGCTTAATAAACAGCAGTCCCAAACCACTGGAGTTTACATTCGTTTGCGATTTTAATTTGAATTCGGGATATTTGGTGGGCAAATCCCTTGCTCTTTATTTCCCACAGATTGGAGAAAACTGGGAAATATTTTTTAATGGATACTCGCTGAAATCCGAAGTTTATTATGGTGATGACGGTTATTTAAAACATTTGCGCGCAGTCCGAAATGAAATTATAGAAATTCCATTTAAATATATCAGAGAAGGCAGAAATGTTCTCGGAATCCGAATTATCGGTAATCCCGAAAATGATAGAACCGGTCTTTTCATGCGTGACGGGTATAAAATCGATTATTATGAAAAAATTCTGAATGAAAACAAAGAAAATTGGGATTACATGCTGTTCGGAGTATACCTTTTTTTTGGATTATATCATTTAATGCTTTATATAAGAAGACGAAAGGAATCGTTTAATCTATCATTCGGTATCGCGACAATTTTTGCCGGAATTTATTATGTCTGCAGGTCGGGATTCATATTCAACATGATTGCTGATACATTTATCATAAAAAGCGTGGAACTGGTGTCCATGGTTTTGCTTGTAATATTCATGATAATTTTTTTTGAAAGAATAATATACAGAAAAGTTTCGCTTCCGTCCAAAATTTACATTATGATTTCTGTTCTATTAGCAGTACTCATTATTCCATTTGAAAAATTCGTTTTATTGATATGGCAGTTAAGCCTCCCGCTTCCAATCGTATATGTCGTAGGTTATGATATTCTGCTTCCATTATACGGTAAATTCAGACAGAATTATTCTGAAATGACTGACTGCAGTCCTGTAACAGGAGTCATTTTTGCCGGATTAAAATCCATCAGTCTTTCAGTTCCTGGAAATCTTCTAATAGGTACTTTGATTTGGTCATTAAGTGCAATGGCTGATATATACATGACCAAGTCAGGCATACCGTCATCTTTTTCTAAATATGGGTTTTTTATAATGAACATTGGAATTGTGGTAATGCTGGCAAACAGATTTCTTAATGTACATAATAAAATGGAAGAATTAAATGTCACGCTTGAGAATAAAGTCAATGAAAGAACCCGTGAGCTCGTCGATAAAAATGATGAAATTCAGGCGGCAAATGAAGAAATGGAAGCCATGAACGCGACTTTGTCCCAGGCGAATATTGAACTACTTGACGCGAAACGCGCAGCTGACCGCGACATGGAAATGGCAGCGCAGGTACAGTCAAGTTTTTTCCCGAAAGGAGCTCCGAAAAACGCCCAGTGGGATATAGCCTATGAATTTAAACCTTTATCGGGAGTTTCCGGTGATGTTTATGATTTTTATATGCATGATGATGAGCTTATTGGGATGTCTCTCATGGATGTCTCGGGTCATGGAATAGCTTCTGGATTGATTACGCTGCTCGCGCGCTCTGTATTGACAAAAAGATTTATTGACTCGCCGTCAATGAGTCTGAATAAACTTGTCGAGAAAATAAATCATGATCTCATAATCGAGATAGGAAATGTTGATTACTATTTAACGGGAATTTTATTAAAATTTTCAGGAACAAAAATTGAATACATAAACGCCGGTCACACAGACTTGCTGTACAGGAGTTCTAAACTGGGTAAGGTAAAGGAGGTAATTCCGAAAAGCAGAGAGTTTAAAGGGCATTTTCTTGGAGTAGAGGCGATGGAATCAGCTTTTAGTATGCTTTCATTTTCTGTCGATAAAGAAGACATGCTGCTTCTTTATACTGATTGTCTTATTGAAAGTCAGAATTATAAAAATGAAGAATTCGGAGTAGAACGGTTAAAACTGGCTCTTCAGAATATACCTGAAAATTCGAGTTCCGAACAGGCATTGAATTACGTATTAAAAAATTTTTATACTTTCGTCGGGTCACGGGGAGTTACAGACGATTTGACCGCGATTCTGATTAGGAAAATCTAATTGGTGAATTGATTTTTTTTATTGAGCGAAAGTTTATTTATTTACAAATAGTTAAAAGTATTTTATTTTAAAAAGAAAGGGGTTTTTTTATGGGGAATGGGTATAAAGTAGAAACACTTCCATTTTGGAAAAAAATTATGTATGCGCTCGGTCAGTTCGGATGGTCTCTTGGATCGTTCGGCGTCGGTAACTGTCTTGTTTATTTTTACATGCCTCCAGAAGAAGCAGGTAAAAGTATTTTTCCGGATTTCATTTTTCAGGGAACTGTCCTTGGTGTGTTAACAGTTATCGGATTGATTTTTGCTTTTGGACGACTGTGGGATGCAGTGACCGATCCAATAATAGCAACTGCATCTGATAAATCAAAATCAAAATTAGGCCGGAGAAGATCTTTTCTATTGTTTTCCGCTTTTCCATTCGCGCTCCTTTCAGTACTGGCTTTTACACCGATTTCAAAATCACTCGCAGTAAACGGATTCTGGCTGTGGCTGATCGTGTTTCTTTTCTATCTGTTCATGACATGTTATGTAACGCCGTTTTT
>JBFZEW010000067.1:0-3925 GCA_041306665.1 Spirochaetota bacterium
GGAAAGTATGGCGAAGCTTACACTTGATGAGCTTAGAAAACTCAGAGAAAACAAAAAAAACGAAGTATCAAAAAGAGATACTGAGGGAAAAGAAATAGAAATTATTATCGGAATGGGAACATGCGGTATTGCTGCCGGTGCGAAGGAAACAATGGACGCATTTCTCGATGAAATCGATAAGGAAGGACTTAAAAACGTCGCGATTAAGCAGACAGGCTGCATGGGTTTTTGTACTTATGAACCGACTGTTGAAATAAAAGTTCCCGGAATGCCCGATACACTTTATAATAAAGTTGATGGGGACATTGCCCGCAGAATCGTACACAGACATATCATGGATAAAAAAATGGTCAGCGAGTTTGTTCAAGACAGACCATCAGTAGATATTATGGATAATAAATAATCGGAGGTTAGCATGGCATATAGAAATTATGTTCTTGTCTGCGGCGGTACAGGATGCGAATCCAGCGGAGCTGATAAGATTTATAAGAATTTATTAAGTGAAGTTGATGCTGCCGGAATGACAGATCAGGTTCAGGTTTTAAAAACAGGTTGTTTTGGTTTCTGCGAACAAGGACCAATTGTAAAAATTCTTCCAGAGCAGTCATTTTACGTTCAGGTTAAACCTGAAGATGCCAAAGAAATTGTGCAGGAGCATGTTGTAAAAGGACGACGTGTTGACAGACTGCAATATAAGGAAGAAACTACAGCTTCAAAAACTGCAGGTTCCCATGATTTGAAATTTTATCAAAAACAGTATCGAATTGTGCTTAGAAACTGCGGTATTATCGACCCTGAAAAAATTGATGAGTATATCGCGCGTGACGGTTATGCCGCACTCGAAAAAGTAATATTCAACATGACTCCTGAACAGGTTATAGATGAATTGAAAAAATCAGGACTCCGCGGACGCGGCGGTGCGGGTTTCCCTACATGGATGAAATGGAATTTTTCAAAACAGGTTGAGTCTGATCAGAAATATATTGTCTGCAATGCTGATGAAGGTGATCCGGGCGCGTACATGGACCGTTCAACTCTTGAAGGCGACCCTCATTCGATTCTTGAAGCAATGGCAATAGCAGGGTATACATGCGGATCAAATCAGGGTTACATATACATTCGCGCGGAATATCCCCTTGCCATCGATAGACTGAAAATCGCGATTAAACAGGCGAAAGAATACGGTCTGCTTGGAGAAAATATTCTCGGAAGTAAATTCAGTTTTGACATAGAAATTCGTCTGGGCGCTGGAGCATTTGTATGCGGTGAAGAGACTGCTTTGCTCGCGTCTCTTGAAGGAAACAGAGGAATGCCTATTCCTCGTCCTCCATTTCCGGCGGTTAAAGGACTTTGGGGTAAGCCGACTGTAATTAATAATGTTGAAACAAATGCGAACATTCCCGTAATCATACTTAAAGGCGGAGACTGGTACGCGAAAATTGGTACAGCAACGTCTAAAGGAACAAAAGTATTCGCACTTACCGGAAAGATTAAAAATTCAGGTTTAATTGAAGTACCAATGGGAATTACTCTACGTGAAATTATATATGACATTGGAGGCGGAATACCGGGCGGCAAAAAATTCAAAGCAGCTCAGTCTGGAGGTCCATCAGGAGGAGTTATTACGGCAGATTATCTTGATACGCCTATTGACTATGAAAATCTGAGCAAACTTGGTTCAATCATGGGTTCAGGCGGATTGATCGTTATGGACGAAGACGACTGTATGGTTGACGTCGCGAAATTTTATCTTGAATTTACGGTAGATGAATCCTGCGGAAAATGCGCTCCTTGCCGAATCGGCGGAAAGCAGCTTCATGGTCTTCTCGAAAAGGTAACGAAAGGAACTGCGTCAATGAATGATATTGATAAAATGCGTGAAATTGGTCTTGCAATGCAGAAAGCATCGCTTTGCGGTCTTGGACAGACAGCACCGAATCCTGTTCTATCAACATTGAAGTATTTTAATGATGAATATATGGCGCACATTAATGACGCAAAATGCCCAGCAGGAAAATGCAAGGATCTCATGCGTTATGAAATTATCACTGATAAATGTGTCGGATGTACTTTGTGCGCGAGAAAATGTCCTGTTAACTGCATTTCCGGTGAAAAACAAAAGCCTCATGTAATTGATCAGGAAAAATGCATTAAGTGCGGCGAATGTTACGCTTCATGTAAATTTAAAGCAATTACGTTAGGATAAGGGGGATAATAATGGCAAATGTAAATATTAAAATTAATGGTCAGCCTTATGCTGTTGCTGAAGGAATTACAATTCTTGAAGCATGCAAAAAGGCTCAGATAAACATACCGGCGCTTTGCAAGCACCCGGATCTTCTTCCGTGGGCATCATGCGGTCTGTGTATTGTTAAAACGGAAAATTCACCGAAAATGTTCCGAGCATGCGCGACTCCTATCGCAGAGGGAATGAGTGTAATTACTCATGATGCTGAAATCATGAAGGTAAGACGGACAACTCTTGAGCTTATTCTTTCAAGACATCCGAATGACTGTCTGAAATGCGGAAGAAACCAGAATTGCGAACTTCAGCGTTTATCGGCAGAATTCGGAATCAGGGAAGTTCCGTATGAAATGAGACTGCGTGATCTGCCTTTGGACGAATCGACAACGTCGCTTGTTTTCGAACCTGAAAAATGTATTCTTTGCGGACGTTGCGCTCTTGTGTGCCAGAACATGCAGAATGTATGGGCGCTGGAATTTTTAGGGCGCGGCTTTGATACAAGAATTGCTCCAGCGGCGGACGTATTGCTCGCGGATTCTCCATGCGTCAAATGCGGTCAGTGTTCAGCGCATTGTCCGGTCGGCGCAATTTATGAGAAGGATGAAACTGTAAAAGTATGGGATAAGCTAAGCAGAGATACTGATACGGTAGCAGTTGTTCAGATTGCGCCTGCTGTGCGTGTCGCGATCGGTGAAGCATTCGGCTATCAGCCGGGTGAAATCTCAACTGGAAAACTTTATGCAGCGCTTAGACGGCTTGGTTTCGATGCTGTTTTTGATACTAACTTTTCCGCTGACCTTACAATTCTTGAAGAGGGAACAGAGTTTGTAAGCAGATTTACAAAAGGTGAAAATCTTCCGCTAATCACATCATGCTGTCCAGCATGGATTGATTATCTTGAAAAATACGATCATGACATGATTGAGCATTTTTCAACGGCAAAATCACCGCAGGAAATGATGGGCGCAATGATTAAAACTTACTATGCACAGCGTCAGAAAATAGATCCTGCAAAAATTTTCTCTGTTTCAATCATGCCTTGTACTGCGAAGAAATTCGAATGCGTAAGAAATGACGATATGTATTCGAGCGGTTTTCAGGATGTTGATGTCGTTCTTACTACAAGAGAACTCGCGCGTATGATCAAACAGGCAGGTATCGATTTCGCCAATCTTCCTGATGATCATGCTGATGAAATTCTTGGAGAGCATACAGGTGCAGGTACAATATTCGGAAATACCGGTGGAGTAATGGAAGCCGCATTAAGAAGCGCATATTTTTTAATTACTAATGAAGAGCTGAAAGATGTTAATTTAACTCCTGTACGCGGACTTGACGGTGTTAAAGAAGCAACTATTGATGTAAAAGGAACTAAAGTAAATGTTGCTGTTGCTCACGGACTTGTTAATGTTGAGTATGTAATTGATAAAGTACGAAACGCTCTCGCGAAAGGTGAAAAGTCGCCGTATGATTTCATTGAAGTAATGGCATGCCGCGGAGGATGTATCGGCGGAGGCGGGCAACCATATGGAGCGACCGATGAGATAAGAGCAAAACGTATTGCCGGTCTTTATAAAGATGATAAAGATATGGCTTTAAGATGTTCTCATCAGAATCCTATGATTACGCAGATTTACAAAGAGTTTCTTGAAAAG
Organism: Spirochaetota bacterium; assembly: GCA_041306665.1. Taxonomy (GTDB): domain Bacteria; phylum Spirochaetota; class UBA4802; order UBA4802; family JAFGJZ01; genus JAFGJZ01. The sequence continues at coordinate 3,901 of JBFZEW010000067.1, forward strand.
CCGGGTTCGCATAAAGCTCATGAAT
>JBFZEW010000068.1:0-5164 GCA_041306665.1 Spirochaetota bacterium
TCCGCCGGCAAAACCATGACGCTTAATAACACCAGCGAAACCTTTACCTTTAGAAGTACCGATAATATTAACATTATCATTTTCTGCGAAAATATCACAATTTATTTCAGAGCCAACCTGCAGAGCATCATCAAAAACTTCAACTTCTCTGAAAACTCTTTTCAAAGGAAGACCTTTCTTTTTCAAATCATCTTTGATTGGCTTAACCAGGTGCTTTTCTTTCGCATCTATAAATCCGAGTTTAAGCGAACCATAACCGTCTATCTCAACAGTTTTTTTCTGCACAACCACATTAGGACCCAGTTCAATAGCTGTTACCGGTATGAATTTTCCGGATTCATCATAAATCTGAGTCATTCCTATTTTTTTACCAATCAGTGCCTTTTTCATCATCTTATCCTACAATAAATACCTTACGATTTAATATCAACCGACACACCAGCCGGAAGTTCAAGTTTCATTAATGCTTCAACTGTATCCGAATTTGGATTCAGAATATCTATCAATCTTTTATGAGTTCTAATCTCAAATTGTTCCCGAGATGTTTTATTAACATGCGGTGATCTCAATACACAAAATTTTTCTATCTTAGTCGGTAGAGGTACCGGACCTGCAACTTTTGCACCGCTTCTGTTTGTTGTTGCAACAATTTTTGCAGCAGATTGATCCAATAATTTTGCATCAAAAGACTTCAATTTTACTCTAATACTTTGTCCCGCGAGCTTTGCCACGTTATTCCCTCATTTTTTCTCATTTTTTCGAAAGAAAAAGCCCAAAGACAATAAATTGGGCTTTTTGTTGTCAAACCTCCAACCGAAGGCTTGACAACACTATAAAAAGGTCATTATTAATCAAGCTTTTTTTAGCTTTATTGAATAATTTTTGTTACGACACCTGCGCCAACAGTTCTTCCACCTTCTCTGATCGCAAAACGAAGTGTTTCCTGCATTGCAATTGGAGTAATTAGTTCAACTATCATTTTAATGTTATCACCAGGCATAACCATTTCAACTCCTTCTGGAAGTTGAACAACGCCTGTTACATCTGTTGTTCTGAAATAAAACTGCGGTCTGTAATTTCCGAAAAATGGAGTGTGTCTTCCGCCTTCATCTTTAGAAAGAACATATATTTCACAATTAAATTTTGTGTGAGGTGTAATTGAACCTGGTTTCGCAAGAACCTGTCCGCGCTCAACTTCTTCCTTGCCAACACCACGTAAAAGAGCACCAATGTTATCTCCAGCCATACCTTCATCGAGAAGTTTTCTGAACATCTCAACACCTGTACAAACTGATTTTCTTGTGTCTTTAAAACCAATGATTTCAACTTCATCATTCGTATGAACTGCACCCGCTTCAATTCTGCCTGTTACAACAGTTCCTCTACCAGTAATTGAGAATACATCCTCAATCGGCATTAAGAAAGGTTTGTCAGTAGCACGAATCGGCTGCGGTACATATGTGTCAATAGTTTTAATAAGTTTAACGATTCCCTGAACCCACTCAGAATCTTTTTTTCCTGCAACAGCATCATCAAGAGCTTTCAACGCAGAACCTGTAAGTACAGGAACTTCATCTCCAGGAAAGTCATTCTTTGTAAGAAGTTCACGGATCTCCATTTCAACAAGTTCAATGAGCTCATCTCTTTCAGCCGGATCAAGCATATCGATTTTGTTAAGGAAAACAACCATGTACGGTACGTTTACCTGGTGAGCAAGAAGAACGTGCTCTTTTGTCTGAGGCATTGGGCCGTCAGTAGCTGCAACAACAAGAATTGCCGCATCCATCTGCGCTGCACCGGTGATCATGTTCTTAACATAATCGGCGTGACCAGGACAATCGACGTGAGCGTAATGTCTTACGTCTGTTTCATATTCCTGGTGAGAAGTAGCAATTGTAATACCACGTTCTCTTTCTTCCGGAGCGTTGTCGATATTTGCAAATGCAACAGCTTTATTGTTTCCGCCGAATTGTACTGCCATACAAGCTGTAATTGCTGCAGTAAGAGTTGTTTTACCATGGTCAATGTGACCAATTGTACCGACATTCATGTGCGGTTTTGATCTGTCAAATTTTGCTTTTGCCATTTTATACTCCTTTATTATTTTACTTTTTTGCAAAGCTACGTTTACGCTTTAAATCGCCTGACTGCATAAACATAGTTTATTTCTCGCGATTTTTGAATCTGCGCATCCGCAAGAGATCTTTTGTTATTAACAACGCCGGATCTCTTATATTATTTTATAATATCATAAGCCATTTAACACTTTGCGACAAGTGCATAAATTAAAAAAATATATGCTTTTACTGTCAAGAAATTAATATTAATTTTTATATTAATTTAACAAAACTAGTAAATTCTGCCCATAATACGGTCAATTATTGCTTTTGCCTTATTTTCCGGGACTAATTCATATCTGTCAAACTGCATTGTATGCGACGCTCTTCCCTGAGAAAGCGACCTTACAGCTGTCGCATAACCGAACATTGCTGCCAATGGGACATAAGACTTAACTACCTTTAACATGCCCTGCATATCAATATTTTCAATTCTGCCGCCTCGCGAATTAACATCATTTATAACATCACCCGTATATTCATCGGGACAGACGACTTCAAGTTTCATCACAGGTTCAAGCAGCGCTGGAGACGCGCCCTGACATGCTTCTTTCACTGCCATGTTCGAGGCGATTCTGAAAACCAGATCGTTCGAATCATTCTCGAAATGTGACGCAGAATGAATTGTTATTTTAATATCATCTGTTTTATACCCGGCGAGAACTCCCGCCTGAAGAGCATCTTCAATTCCAGCCTCAATGTGTGTACTGAACGATAACGGGAAAGTTGAAAGATCAAGTTTGTTGTCAATCGAAACACCCTGTCCTGATTTCATTGGAGACACGGAAAGTTTGACCAATGCTTTGAGATTTTTCCCATTAATAATGTTTTCATAGGATTTCTCGCAAACTGCTTCACCTCGAACAGTTTCCTTATACGTTACCTGCGGTTTCCCGATGTTTGCATTTACATTAAATTCGCGAATAAGTCTATCAACGATTATTTCAAGATGGAGTTCTCCCATTCCTTCGATAATCTTTTGTCCGGTTTCAGCGTCATTTCTGAAAAGAAATGTCGGATCCTCATCGGCAAGTCTGTCAAGAGATGAAATAAGTTTTTCATTGTCAGCCTTTGTTTTTGGTTCAATTGCAACAGAAATTACAGGATGCGGGAATTCCATTTTCTCAAGTAAAATTGGATGCTCAGGAACCGTAAGCGTGTCCCCAGTTTTGGCGCTTTTCATGCCGACTAAAGCGATAATTTCACCCGTATAGCATTCTTTTAATTCTTCCCGCTCATTAGCGTGCATACGAAGCATTTTACCGACACGCTCCTTTTTGTCTCCATTAACATTTAAAACTTGATCGCCGGACAGAAGAGTTCCAGAATATATACGAATATAGGTCAATTTACCTACGAAAGGATCTGACATTATTTTAAATACAAGCGCCGATAAAGGTTCCTTATCGCCCGGTTCGCGTTTTTCTGTTATCTCATGATTTTTAACATTATGCCCTTCGATAGCCTTAATGTCTTTCGGAGACGGAAGATATTTTACAACCGCATCCAGTACGGACTGAACACCTTTATTTTTAAGCGCTGTACCGCAAAAAACCGGGAAAACTTTAACCGAAAGAACGGCTTTTCTAACAGCATTTTCAATCTGCTCTTCGGATATTTCACCGCCTTCAAGATATTTTTCCATTAATTCATCATCATATCCTGAAATAATTTCCATCATGTTTTCACGGCCAATTTCCGCTTGTTCGGCATATTCCAATGGAATTTCTTTAAGCTCTATATTTTCACCATGTTCACCGGTGTTAACAACCATCTTCATCGTTATTAGATCAATAGAGCCCTTGTACTCGCTTTCTTTGCCTACAGGAATCTGAAGAAGCAAAGGTGCTGCGAAGAGCTTGTCCTGAATCATCTGAACGCATCGTTCAAAATCAGCCCCGATTCTGTCCATTTTATTTATAAAACAAATTCGTGGAATATGATAATGATCAGCCTGATGCCATACTGTTTCAGATTGAGGTTCCACTCCTGCGACTCCGTCAAAAACAGCGATCGCTGAATCTAACACGCGAAGGCTGCGCTCAACTTCAACTGTAAAGTCAACGTGTCCCGGAGTATCTATAATATTTATGCGAGTGTTTTTCCATAAGCATGTTGTTGCGGCAGCGGTAATCGTAATTCCCCTTTCGCGTTCCTGAATCATCCAGTCCATTTCAGTATTGCCGTCATGAACCTCACCGATTTTATGCGTCTTGCCAGTGTAAAAAAGAATCCTTTCCGTAAGTGTGGTTTTTCCCGCATCAATATGAGCCATTATACCAATATTTCTGGTTCTATGTAACGGTAAATCCCTTCCCATTTTCTTATGACTCCCTACTTAATAATAAAAAACCAGGGGATTATCCCTGGTAAATTATCAGCGACATTCTTTCAATATTACCATTTATAGTGAGCGAACGCTTTATTAGCATCTGCCATTCTATGTGTATCTTCTTTTTTCTTTATAGACGCACCCTGATTATTGAACGCATCAATGAGTTCTCCAGCAAGCTTCTGGAACATTGTCTTCTCACTTCTTGAACGCGAATTCATTATCAGCCAGCGTATAGCAAGCGCCTGACGTCTCTCTGTACGGATTTCAATAGGAACTTGATATGTTGCTCCACCTACGCGTCTTGATTTTACTTCAAGAAGAGGTTTTACATTTTCAAGAGCCTGCTCAAACACTTCAAGGGCTTCTTTTCCTGTTTTTTCTTTCATGATATCCATTGCGTCATAGAATATCTTTTCAGATACTCCTTTTTTTCCGTCCAGCATCATAACATTAACAAATTTTGTAATTAATTTACTGTTATATTTAGGATCAGGTAATACTTCTCTTTTTAAAGGTCTTCTTCTTCTAGACATTTTAAAATCCTCTTATAAATAATTATGCTTTAGGTCTCTTTGTACCATATTTCGATCTGCTTTTCTTTCTTCCATCAACACCGAGAGTATCAAGAGCTCCCCTAACAATGTGATAACGCACACCAGGTAAATCTTTTACCCTTCCGCCTCGAACAAGAACAGCAGAGTGCTCCTGAAGA
>JBFZEW010000069.1:0-3011 GCA_041306665.1 Spirochaetota bacterium
TTCCGGCAATGCCGGGAAAACCGGAGCTGGATTCCCCGGATTATGCACCAAACATAAAATATAATGTGTTTGCTTCAAATACTAAATACCGGTAATTGTTACAAATATGTTAAAAACACAATACTGTATTTTCTGCAAATTCAAAACCCGATTTTTATAAACTTCTAAATATGGGCTTTATGTGTTTTTAAGGACTAATACCTGCATGTAAACATCTATTACTGAGTTTTAAAATTCTCTCTTGTAATTAATTAATGAAGCTACTTTCGGGAGAGAAGTCCAGTAATTATTTCAGTTTGAATATGAATTAAATATTGAAAATAAATTTGACATAATACGATTATGGAGATATACTATTATCATGAAATATATCATATCAATACTTATTTTTATAACATTTTTATCTGTGAATTCAATACAGAGTCAGAACAAAACTATTTCAATTACAACCTGCGATTGGGAACCCTATGCTGGAGAAGCTTTGCAGAATTACGGATTTACATCTGAAATAATTACTCAGGCTTTTAAAGCAGTCGGGTATGAAACAAAAATTACATTCTATCCCTGGAAACGGGCTCTGCTTATGACAGAACAGGGAAGATATGACGCGGTTTACAATGCGTATTACTCTGAAGAACGGACAAAGACCTTTCTTTATGCCGATCCTTATACTTCGTCCAAAATATATGTATGTGCAAAAAAGGATAAAGACATAAAATTCAGTACAATTCAGGATCTTGCAAAATATAGAATCGGAGTGGTCGCGGGATATATAACTTCTCCGGAATTTGACAATGCCGATTATCTTAAAAAGGATCCGGCGGATTCTGATATTGTAAATTTGAAAAAATTACTTGCCGATAGAATTGATTTGATAATAATAGATAAATATACTGCAATATATCATTTAAAAACATCTCCATATTTCAAAGAAACTGCATCTGATGTTAAATTTATTGAACCGGTATTAAGTGAACTTCCGGTGTATATCATGTTTTCACGGGCAATTACCGACAGTCCGCAAAAACAGAAAGATTACAATAGAGGTTTGAAAATTATCAAATCAAACAATACATACAGCAGAATTTTACGAAAATACGGGTTTTCAGAAAATTAATTGTCTTCCATGAAATTCGGTTTTTTGCGCAAGAAGAAATCATTTGAGTTTACATGGTAAAGGGAAATGCCGGACGTTGTCAAGCTTCTGATAATTGACGCCGCGATTTTCAATAAAACTGCAGATAGTAAGCTTCATTGATTTTTTCAGAATTGATTTTGCGCAGTCCCTGATTGAAAATACGGTGCAGGCGCTTCCCTTCGGGTGTGTTTTTAAAGCAAAGATACACTCCTTTAGTTTCAAGAATCCGAGCGTTAAACTGAAGTTCAACATTCATTTCTTTCAATGTCTCATCAGTCCTTAGATAATACTCCATGACTCTTTTATCAATGACCGCCATTCTTATTCGTTTTGCCGCGATTTTACGCAGATTCAGATAATCATTTTCAACATATTCAGTTTTTATCTCTTTGGCCGCGGCAATCTTGTCGAAATTGATTTCGTTGACATAACCGTATACAACACCTATGTTTCCGGCATTTTTAAGATCTGTTAGTTTTTTCCAATTAACAGGATCACTTTTTCTTTCAGCAAAACCAAGAATACTGTAACCGATTGGATCTGAAAACATAAAATTTTTCTGAATTTCCCTGTTCCAGTATTCAGGAAAATAACCCGAGTATTTTTCTTCTTTTACTTTGTCGAGTGTTTTAGACCATGAAAAAAATTCAACCTGAAGATTATAGCCCATTGCGGCAAAGGCTTTTCTGGCGACAAGAACGCAGGCTCCCTGATCAGGCAAATCAGCTCCGGACGAAGGAGGCCAATTGAGACTGACAAAATACACTGTTTTGTTTTCCGCAGCATTAACCGCAGTAAAAACAAGACAACCGAGTAAAATAAATGTAAAATAAATGCTTCTCATTTTCATTCCATGAGCACCATTTTAAATCAGCTTAAAGACCGCTGCTTATATTATTATCGGTAACTTTTATTTATTAATGCAGCATTGTTTGTATTTTTTTCCGCTTCCGCAAGGACATGGATCGTTTCTGCCGGTTTTCTGATGTTTAGATGATGGTCTGAAGTTTTCTTTTTTTTCAATATAGTGCGCCATTGTCCAGATAAGTTTCGGAAAAGATTTTTCAATCTGTCTGACAAGTTTTTTAAGCTCGGCAGGTTTCATTTCATTTTTAATATTTTCAAGCCTTTCATCTGACGTATATATGCATGAAAACGGGAACATGAGCTGAACAAATTCCTTGTCATCCATGTACTGCTGATATTTTTCCCACTGTTCTACACCGACGTAGAATCCGAGAATCCAGTCTTCAAATGGGCTTTTAAGCGGTTTGTATTTGCCGTCTGTAAGCGGTCTGTATTTGCCGTTACCAAGCGAACTGCACAGAGCGTTATAATATCCAAACAGGCAGTTCAGAAAGCTTTCCTTATCGGCTGCTGTATTGAATGCGTCGGCATAGTCGTCACGCGCGAAAAAGTTTTCAAAGAATCTAATGTTGATTTTTTTAAAAGGCCCAATCGCGGTCGCAGAAAGGAATCCATTCAGACTGAACATTGAAATTCTGTCCTTAAAGTAAAGTTCCACCATGTCCGACATTTTTGATATTAAAACTTTATCCATGATCATGCTCCGGGAATTGTTATTTCAGCTATTATGCCGAAAACATTTCTTTCGTCAATCGAAAAAAGTGAAAATGAACGACGGTGTATGTGAACAGTGATTAGTGAACAGTTATCAGTGAACAGTAATTAGGGAACAGTGACAAGTTAGAAGCGACTTACAGGCCTTCGGCATGACAATGCTGAAAGAAACACTTTACTGCTTTCAAAGCAGTGAGTTTTTTGCGTTTGTACAAACGCGGGTTTCGGCATTTCTTTTTGTTTGTCCAAAAAGAAACGCCTGCAAAGAAAAAGGACACCGGTTCAATCGCCA
>JBFZEW010000070.1:0-4022 GCA_041306665.1 Spirochaetota bacterium
GCTTCACTGCTATTATTCATCTTGAAAAAAAAACGAAATAATCACGGAATTGAATAATTTTTTTCAACGTAACTTTTATTCAGCCGAATTGTTTTAATCATTGCCGAAACGTTTACTGCAACGTCCATTGATTCATCTTTCTTTATCAGTTTATCTATGAAAAAAGTATAATTCCTTATCCTTCCGGAATAAATTACATATGAACTATTTTTTCCGTACGGAAGAACTGTCCATGTCCAGCTGCTTCCTTTCAAGTCGCCGTCGACTATATTTATTAAAATTTTTTTATCATTAAATTCCATTTTAGCCGTATACTTAGTGCTGCCTCCTGGAGATTCAATTTCAAACTTAGTCAACATGGTGTTCGCAATTCTATTTAAAATTTCAGTTTTCTTGACATCAGAAGATATGTCCTTATATTTATCGACATTTAGCAGCATTGATAAATAATATTCCGGAAGTACATTAACGATAACATGAACATCAACATCATGAAAAACATTATTTTTATAATTTACTTTAACAAGAGGGCCGCTTCCTGCTTCAAGACAAAAGACGTTAATTCCGAAAAGTAAAACAATAAATATAACAGTTACTTGAATTTTTTCTTCCTCATGATAATCACCTCTTACTCGCAGAACATACTTACTGGCACTTGTGCCGGTACGGGAACATCAAAACATTATTTTTAGTAGTTCCGTTATAACATGTCGCTTTAAAACAGTCAAAAAGTATTTTACCGCAAACATCGCGTTTATCAAAAATATGAGTTGAAATTATTGCATTAGTTAATAACATAACTGCAGAGAGGACAAATGGAAAACGCTCTGAATTTAATTTTCGTGATAAATATACCGCTTGCTTTTGCTGTTATATTTATCGAAAGAAAAAATCCTACAGCGATTCTAGCATGGCTTTCAATTCTTCTGTTTTTTCCCCTTGGCGGTTTTTTTCTCTATATTTTTTTCGGACAAAACATACACCGCGAGAGACTGTTTAAGCATACTGTACTGGAAGAAGCACTGCTCGAAAGAATTGTTAATACTCAAAAAGAACAATTAACTGCAAACCCGGAATTCATTAATAATGTAAACATGAGAAAATACGCCGATATCATGGAATTGAATTTAAATCAAAACAGGGCATTTCTCACGCAAGACAATTCAATTAAAATTTACACAGATGGAGAAGAAAAATTTAAAGACCTTATCGAAGACATTAAAAAAGCAAGACATCACATTCATATTCAATATTACATTTTAAGAAACGATAATCTCGGGAAAAAAATAATTCTTGAACTGACTAAAGCCGCGATGCGCGGAGTAGAGGTGCGGCTGCTTTATGACGCAATGGGAAGCAGAACATTGTTTAAAAGGACATTCAGAAGATTCCGTCAAAATGGAGGAAAGGTTGCTGTTTTTTTTCCAAGCAAACTTCATCTCATTAACATAAGGATTAATTATAGAAACCACAGAAAGATTGTAGTTATCGACGGAGAGATTGGCTATGTCGGAGGGTTTAACATTGGAAATGAATATATCGGAAAAAATAAATTTTTCGGCAAATGGAGAGATACTCATATTCGTCTTACTGGAAGCGCGATTTTAGCGCTGCAGGAAAGATTTTTAATGGATTGGCGGTATGCTTCCAAAGAAAAAATAAATACAATTACCGGCGTTTCATATTTTGATGAAAACGCGAAACATGGCAACTCCGCGATTCAAATTGTTTCAAGCGGACCTGATGAAGTTGAACAGCAGATAAAATTATTGTACATTAAAATGATTCAAAGAGCGGAAAAATACATCTACATCCAAACTCCGTATTTCGTTCCCGATGAAGCGCTTTTTGAAACTCTGAAAATCGCATCTTTATCCGGTGTTGACGTTAAATTAATGATTCCTAATAAACCGGACCACATGTTTGTTTATTGGGCGACATTCGCTTATGTCGGAGAATTGCTTAAGGCCGGAGCAAGATGCTACATTTATGAGGATGGATTTCTTCACGCGAAGACCATGGTGGTTGACGGGAAAATCGCTTCTGTCGGTACTGCTAATTACGACGTCAGAAGCTTTAAACTTAATTTTGAAGTTAACGCGGTCATTTATGACGAAAAAGAAGCTGAAAAATTCGCAGAAATTTTTAGAAATGACATTAATAAATCAATGGAAATGACTATTTTACATTACAACAAGCGAAGTTCTTTGATCCGGATCAAAGAAGCTTTTTCAAGAGTTCTAAGTCCCATTTTATAAACAGTCGCGTCTCGTTTAAAAAGAAACTTATTCAATCTTTATGTTTTTCAAATGACCGAGTTCTTTAAGTTTATCGAAAACATCTCGGACACTTTGATCAACTTCCATTTTACAATGAGCCTCAACAACTACTTCGCCTGTTTCAAGTCTTTCATCGAATGATAATTTCTTAATTTCAACATTTTCTTTTAAAATTTTTACAACCGAATTTGTTTTTACTTCACATTCGCTGAAAACAACTGTAATCATCCGTAAATTTCTTTTCTTAAGAAGTAATACTTCTATTTTATCTACAAAGTGAAGAATGAAGACCAGCATTATTGTGCATGTGCCTCCAAGCGCATAATATCCCGCGCCGAAAATCAGACCTATTCCTGAAGTAGTCCACATTGAAGCAGCGGTCGTGAGACCTTTAATTGAAAAGCCGAAACGCATTATTGCTCCTGCTCCGAGAAAACCGATACCGCTGATAACCTGTGCCGCCATGCGTCCGGGATCTCCATTCGGAGCAATATTGGCAAACTGTACGGGAAGCATTATTGACATGATCATTATTCCGCAAGATCCAAGAGCTAAAGCCATATGAGTCCGTATTCCGGCAGGCTGAGAATGAGTCGCGCGTTCGAATCCAATTAAAAATCCGGCAAGCATGGCGAAGCCGATTCTAGTTATCATTGTAAAAAATGAAAATACATCCAAACCGGTTATCTGATCTATCATTATTGAAATCCTTTTGACTTTTTTTCAATGCTAAAAATAATTTGTTAAAATTACAACCAAGTTTTATATAATTCCATTATTTATTTTTAATAATTTTTGAGATTTCACTATTGAAAGCATTTACGATAAAATCAGGCGTGTTTAAATTGAAACCGACATATAACTGGAAAGTTTCAAATTTATATACAACTTCATATTCAGCTGCATCATATCCCGCTTTTTTTAAATGATAAAATGCAGAAATATCGTTATACGACCATAAATCGATTCTATCCGCATTAATCATTTTCGCAGCATCAGATCCATTATATATTGGACTAATAGATTCGCAGCATCCATCATATCTACTTACAATAACATCACCGATGTCATTGATAATTACTCCAACTCTGTATTTATAAAAATCAGACGGCTTGGCTATTTTGATTTTCCGGCTTTTCTTCGCAATCAATACATTTGAGGAAGCTACAAGAGGCCCCGCCCATTTAAAAAGTTTTTCTCTTTCCGGGATTCTCGCCATTGAAAAAATTGCAGTGTTCTTATTTTTTTCAGCAGTATAATAAGCACGCGCCCATGGCAAAACTTGAATGTCACTTGCTTTAATGTCAAGTTTAAGATTTTTAATAACCTGTATTATAACATCCGTTGAAACACCTATGAGTTGTCCATTCTCAATATAATTATATGGAGCATAATCTTCAGTGACAAATTTTAATTTTATTCCTGATTGCATGTATTGCTCAAAAAAATCTTCAACATTATTCATCTTTCCATAACTCTGCATGGAAAAAACAACAAATATAAACAGAAATAAACAAGCCCTATAAAAACATTTTTTTTTAACCATCTTTTCTCCAAGTTTAACAATATATGATTATCGAATATATAGAGAATTACTCATTGCTTTTTTCCAGAAAATTTTTAATGATTTGATTATAAACGCCTTCCTTTTTCATTTTAGTTAATTCTGAATTAAATTTTAAAAGCAGGTCTTTTTTATTCATTGATTTCGGGAAAACAAGGTAAGTATTATTCACAGAAACA
>JBFZEW010000071.1:0-11393 GCA_041306665.1 Spirochaetota bacterium
GTCCGCTGCGCTGCAATTTTTCTTTCTGATAAGTATAATCATCCCGCTGTGAAAAAAGAAAATTTCTTTCCGGATGCGGCATGAGTCCTATAAAACGGCCTGTCTTATCGCTAATTGAAGCAATGTCTTGAAGAGCGCCGTTAGGATTTAACGGAAATTCCCCATTCGCGGGTTCGCCTTTTTCATTGCAGTAAATTCCTGAAATCTGATCGTTGTCTTTAAGCTGTAACAGGGTTTTTTCGTCAGCATAAAAATTCCCTTCTCCGTGCGCGACAGGTACTTTTATTACATCCATATCTTTAAAATAGATTTTATTATTCAGTTTCAAATGAACCCACCTGCACTCATACCGGTTTTTAAAATTATAATCAAGAGCGACCTGAGAATGACCGAACGATTCATTTCCAGGCACAATCCCGAGATTAGTCATTACCTGAAATCCATTGCATATTCCCATTACAAGAACATCTCTTTGCATGAAATTTTGGAATTCATCGGAAAGATTATTAATGATTTTATTCGCCAATGCTTTGCCGCTGCCTGTATCATCACCGTAACTGAATCCGCCTGGGAAAATAAATATTTGATTATCTTTTAACACATTTTTATTTTCAATTAAATCATTGAGATGCCATATTTTCGCGTCAGCGCCTGCAACAGCAAATACGTGAGCTGTTTCCTCTTCACAGTTTATGCCATAGCCTGTTAATACAATTGCACCTGGTTTACTCATTGCGGACTCCATTAATAATTTTTGAATCTTTCAGTATAACTGATTGATAATTTTTCAAGAGATGAACTAAAAAGTTTTTCATTTGAAGAATTTTTTATTACAGCATCATTTGCTTTAACTACGCCGATCATTGAGAACTTTCCGTTTATTGTTTTTTCAAACGCGTCTTTATTCGCCGGATTCACCGAAACGAGTATTCTTCCCTGTGATTCCGAAAAAAGCAATTCATCATTCAATATTTTTTTCTCGTTCAAAACAGCGCCCAAGTCTATTTCAAATCCGAGTTTTCCCGCGAGTGCCGATTTTATCACAGCAACCGCAAGACCGCCTCTTTCGACGCTGATTGCCGAAGCGATAAGTTTTTTCTGCAAAGCAGCGCTTACTGATCTATATAGAATTAGATTTTCATCCGCGTTTACTGCCGGAACTTCTCCGCCGGAAATAACTCTGCCGAGTTTTTCAGAAAGATAACTGTAATATTCACTTCCGTTCAATTCATCCGATGTAACGCCTAAAAGATAAATTATATCATTTTCAAATTTAAAATCTATTGACTGGCAGATATCAACATCATCAACAACCGCGATTGAAGAAATTAAAAGCGTGGGTGGAACGGAAATGCTGATTGGATTTGAATTTTCATCGAAACCTTTAAAATCATTGAACATGCTGTCTTTACCGGAAACGTAAGGAGTTCCGTATTTAACTGCAAGATCATAACATGCTTCGCAGGCTTGTTTTAGCTGTCCGAGTCTTTCGCCGCTGGTAGAATCGCACCAGCAAAAATTATCGAGCAGAGCGGTTTTATCAAGATTAGCTCCTGCGGCGACGGCGTTTCTGACGGCAGTGTCAATTGAAGACGCTGCCATGTTATACGGATCAAGCTCACTGTACTCAGGGTACATGCCCTGGGAAAGAACTACTCCTTTTTTCGAAGTAAACAAAGGACGTATCACTGATGCGTTGCTGTTTACATTTCCTTTGCCCTGCAGCGGTTTCAAAACAGAACTGCCCTGAACTTCAAAATCATACTGGTTTGATATGAAACTGAACGAAGAGATATTCAAACGCGACATCATGTCATGAATTGATTTTGAGAAATCGGGAACATCATAAACTGGTTTTTCTGTTTTAACAATGTTATTCACTGATTTTAATTTTTTCTGCGGAAGACCATTGTGCAGAAAATCCAAATCAAGATTGAATATTTCTTTGCCGTTATGCCGGACAATCCCTCTTCCGCTGTCGGTAAACTTGCCGATAACAGTAGCCTCAACTCCTCTCTTTTTCATTAAAGCAATGAAATGCTCCGCTTTTTCGGGCGGGATGGACAAAGTCATTCTTTCCTGAGACTCGCTTACCCATATCTGCCATGAAGCAAGTCCGGGATATTTCAGAGGAATTTTTTCAAGATCAACTTCAAAGCCTCCTGACTCTTTGGCCATTTCGGCAACAGAACATGAAAGCCCGCCTGCGCCGTTGTCAGTAATTGAATTATATAAATCCATGTCCCTTGCTTCTTTCACAATCGCGTCAGACATTTTTTTCTGAGTAATCGGATCACCGATTTGAACGGCTGTAGCGGGACTGCCGCCTGAAAGAGCCTCACTTGAAAAAGTGGCTCCGTGTATTCCATCTCTGCCTACGCGTCCGCCCGTTACAACGACAAAATCTCCCGGCAGCGCGCTTTTCTTAACGGAAGATTTTCCATTTACAATTTTCGGCAACAACCCGATCGTTCCCACAAACACAAGCGGTTTTGCCTTGAATCTTTCGTGAAACCGGATAAATCCCTGCGGAGTCGGAATACCGGATTGATTTCCGCCGACATTCACGCCGTGAATTACACCTTCCATTATTCGCGCAGGCGAAAGAAGCTGAGAACTTTTTTCCTTTGATCTGTATATTGGATTTTTATCTTCAGGATCAGCCAGGCAAAATCCATATCTGTTAGCAATTGGTTTTGCCCCCATACCGAATCCCATCTCATCTCTATTTACGCCGACAATACCGGTAATAGATCCGCCGAAAGGATCAAGCGCCGATGGACTGTTATGCGTTTCTACTTTATCTGAAATTATATAATTTTCATCAAATTCAATTCCGCCGGCGTTATCTTTAAAAACAGAATGGCAAATGTTTTTATTTCCCTTTTCTTTATTAATTCTGTCCGTCGCAGCCTTAATATATGTACCGAATATTCCTTCCGCGTTGCCGTCAAGTTCGGCCGCAAAAATCGTATGCTTACAGTGCTCACTCCAGGTTTGCGCGATGGATTCCAGTTCAACATCTGTCGGCTTGCGTTTTTCCACATCTTTAAAATAACTCTGAATTACTTTCATTGAATCAAGATCGAGCGCAAGAGGACCGCGCCTTGTATTATCGGGGTCTAAAATACCATGCCGTCCGAGTTCAACAAGTTCTTTATCATTAAGATTTAAATCAACGCGGCTGACATCTCCGTCTTCATGAATATTTACCACAGGTATCGTGCGGCCGAACCCCCCGGCGGAATTATACTCCGCAAAGGAAAGAAGCACTTCTCTTTGAATCAGCGGATTAAATAAATTACCGGTTATTTCCCGTTTCTCATCATCAGTAACGATTCCAGTCATGAAAAATGTTCTTGTTGTAAAAACCATGTCTTCTTTTTTTTTGTTTACTTTAAAAGTATCAGAAATGACATCACTAACCGTATGCGCAACATTATCCGTAACTCCAGGCAGAAAACCGATTTCAACAGCAAAATCGAATTTATGATTCTTAAGATAGCTATTTATGGAATATTTCTGAATGACAGGATTCGTCAGCATAAACGCTAGTTTATTGATTTCATCATTGGTAAAATCAGCATTAATTAAATAATTATCTGCCGTGATAATTTCACTGACAAGTATTCCAATTTTTTCAAGCCGGTTTTTTAATGATTTGCCCCGATTGTCGGGTATCGTAGGATATATTTCTATTCTGTATTTCGCTTCCATTCATTTCTCCACATGAAGAGTTCAATAAAGGCGGCATTATTATTCACTTAACTGCCTTAAAGGGCAACCTGGAAAGTAATATGATGAATTACCCTTAATTGTCATAAATTCATAATTAATTAAACCGTCAAGATTAATTATTGAAGAAAAGTATTTTAATTGATTAAATGAAACCTATATTTTAATATAATACAGTTTTAAGCTTATGAGCTTCTCTAAAAATCAGTATTTTACTTTTTAAAATGCAAGTTCTGATTTTTCAGTCTTTATGCTCACAAGATAACATTAAAAATGTAATTTACAGAAGTTTCCTTACAGACTAAATGACATTAAAAAATTCTTCGTGGACTGAATATGAATATTTCTCTTCTGATTGTTGATGATGAAGTAAAAATTGCAAATAAACTCGCGCAGATTCTTAAAAAAGAAAACTACACGACTACTGTATGCGGGAACGGGAAAGAAGCTGCGGAAATCCTCGGCAGACAGGAATTTGATATAATGCTGACAGATATCAGCATGCCGGAAATGGACGGATTTCAGCTATTAGAATATGTCAAAGATAATAAAATTCAAACAGTTCCTCTGGTTTTTACGGGATACGCTTCCATTGAAGGAGCGATTAAGGCTATTCAGCTTGGAGCGTATGATTTCATTCAAAAACCGGTCGATGCGGAAACTTTAAAACATACCGTCAATAAAGCCGCCAACCACATTATTTTAAAACGCGAGAATGATAAAAATATAATCGAACTTGAAAAACTCAGCAAACTTAAAGATGAATTTTTATCTGTCGTTTCACACGACCTAAGATCCCCGCTATCAAGCATAGGGGGTTATGCAAGTTATTTATTAAAAAAAGGAAATCTTGACGAGAAACAGGAAAGATATATTAACGTAATTAAAGATATTTCAGACCATCTTTATGATCTTGTTAACGAACTTCTTGATATTTCAAAAATTGAAAAAGGCATTATTGATCTTAAAAAAGAAAAATTCAATCTTGATGAAATCATCAATCAGTCTATTAACAGCTTCATTCTGTTGTGCATTGATAAAAAAAATAAAATTAATTTCGAAAACAAACTTACCTCTCGCGAAGTATATATGGATAAAATCAAACTCATACAGGTGCTAAATAATCTTATCAGTAACGCGATCAAGTTCACTGAAGACGGGGAAATAATCATTACAGCTGAAAACATGCCTGAAAATTCCGTACGAATTACAATCGAAGACTCCGGCATTGGCATGAGCACCGAAGAACTCAGTTCAATTTTCAGCCATTATTCATATAATTACAAAACTGGAACAAGAGGCGAGAAAGGAAATGGGCTTGGAATTGCGATATGCAGAAAATTCATTGAACTTCATAACGGCACAATCGAAGCCCGAAGTACTCAATTGAAAGGATCAGTATTTATCATTAACCTACCGGAGAGTTAACATGGCACGACCAAGAAGCAGCATTCTAAAGTATATGATATCATTTACACTGTCCATAATTATGCTCTGCATCATGCTGACAGTTTTTCTGCTTACTTTTATCAACAAAAGAAACGACAATCTGAAAGAATATCTTAACAGAGTTTCAGAAACAGCTTCGCTTGAAATTGCATATAAATATAATTCAGTCGCATCCATGAAGGAATTTAAAGACTTAGCCGAAGCCGTGAAATATTTCCAGGGAATAAACGATTCGAAACTTCTTGCGGTAATTATTTTTTCCCGGACGGAAGACGAAAATTTTTTCAAAGTCCAGGAAATCATATACACTGATAAAGCTTTTAAACTTCCCTATATCAAAAATTCCAGCATAAATTTAAGCACAGGAAAAAATTACATCAAATCCGGACTAAGTGAAGTCTCTGCTGATCCTAAAATTTACAGAGAAAACAACTTTTTCTGGCAAAATGTATTTTTCCCCCTTAACGTCAAAGAAAGGACATTTTCAGTTCTTCTTTCAGTTAATTCAGCGTACTTGGAAAATCCCGTTTCCGTGATTGCTCAAGATGATTTAATTTTCAGAAAATATATTTTTATTTCAATTTCATCGTTTATAATTTTAACTGTTTTTATCTCCCTTTTGTACATGCACAATCTCACGCTTTTCATAAACAGTCTGGCGCATGTTGTAAAAAAAGCGGTTAGCGGAGAATCTAAATTCAAGTTAAACGCTGAAATAGACAATGACTTTAAAGATCTCGCTTATTCTTTCAATAATTTAATTTCCGAAATGAAACAAAAAGATAAAAAAATTTCCGAATTATCTGAAAAAGATTATCTTGATGATATATTTAAAAGAGGCGTGCAAATGCTTAAAGACGACCAGCTTCATGAAGCTGAATCTATTTTTTATACTTTGAGCTATTTAAAGCCTGAAGGTTTTGGGAGTTATTTCAACCTTGGCGTAATAAACGCTAAAAGAAAAAACTATAGTTTATCGCTTGAAATGTTCATGAAAGCGAAAGCTGCTAATCCTGAACATGAATTGACGAACATGTATATTTTAAAAGTAAAAAGTAAAATAGGAAACAATGCAGGATAAGTTCAATGAAATTTTAAATAATCTTCCTGATTCTCCCGGAGTATACATTATGAAAAACCGGGAAAAGGAAATTATCTATGTGGGCAAAGCAATATCTTTAAAAAAACGCGTTACTTCGTATTTTCAAAAAAACATTCAGGATATAAAAACATCAGTTCTTGTCAACAACATCGATGATATTGAATACATTGTCACATCTAATGAAATTGAAGCCCTTCTGCTTGAAAATAATCTCATTAAAGCGCATAAGCCAAGATTCAACATACGCCTTAAAGACGACAAAAGCTATCCGTATATTGCGGTAACTTTTTCTGAAGAGTATCCGCGGATCATATATACAAGAATAATGACAAACGAAAAAAACCGCTATCTGGGACCATTTACCGATTCGTCTGCCGCGAAACACGGAGCATCTCTTGTAAATGATCTTTTCAAATTGAAGCGCTGCAAAAGACAGCTGCCTTTGAAGGCCGGCGAGCGTCCGTTTATTAACATGCACATAGTAAAATGTTCCGGCATTTGCACCAACGGTATTTCGAAAGAGGAATACCTTGAACTGATAAACTCTGCCGTTCTTTTTTTAGAAGGCGAAAATCAAAGCCTAATAGAGCAGTTAAATTTAAAGATGACAGCGGCATCAGAAAAATTCGAATTTGAAAAAGCGGCAAAAGTGCGCGACATGATTTTCGACATTCAGAAAATATCTCTTAAACAGAACATTTCTCTCTCGGGAATATTCGACAGAGATTACATTGGAGTAAAAAACGAAAGCCCTGAAGCTGTAATTATTGTTTTCGAATTCAGAAACGGCGTTCTCTGCGGAAGAAAAATTTCAATAATGGCGAATACCGAATACAGCATTTCCGGTGAAATTCTTCAGAGTTTCATCGTTGATTATTATAAAAGAAATAAAATTCCGAATGAAATCTACATTGAAAATGAAATTCCAGATCTTCCAGTTGTCAAAGGGTTTCTTTCTGTAACAGCAATGAAAAGTATTTTCATTAAAAAAATTAAATCTCCAGAAGATAGAAACATCTTAAACCTGATTCAGAAAAATATTGACGCGGTTATTATAAACAGAAAATCTGCGAAAATTCACAATGAAAAAACTGCCGGACTTTCAGAACTTCAGAGCATGCTTAATCTAACCAATTATCCCGAAAAAATGGTTTGTTTTGATATTTCAAATTTTCAGGGAACAAACGCTGTCGCATCAATGGCCGCTTTTTGCAACGGTAAAAGCGATAAAAAACATTTTCGAAAATTCAAAATTAAAGGGTACAGCGAAGCCAACGACCCCGGCATGATCCACGAAGCTGTGGCTCGATTTCTTCAGAATGTCGCCAATGGCGAAGAAGACAAACCTGATTTAATAGTAATTGACGGCGGTCCGACTCAGCTCACGCGGGCAATCGAAGCGAGAGATGCTCTCGATATTAAAATTCCGATCATATCAATCGCCAAAAAATTCGAAGAAATTTATTTTTCTCCGTCTGAACAGGCAATCCGGCTTAATCACAACAGTCCCGCGTTAAAAATAATTCAAAACATTCGCGATGAAACCCATGATTTCGGAGTGAAGTACCACAGAATACTCCGCGCAAAAAGTACACTTAAATCTGACCTTGATAAAATCGAAGGAATCGGCGAAAAGAAAAGAAACATTTTACTTAAGAGTTTAAAATCAATCGACGCGGTTAAAAACGCAAGTCTCAATGAACTATCAGAACTTAAAGGCATTAGCGAAAGAGATGCTGAAAAAATATTTAATTTCTTTCACAGCATGAACGGTATTTGATCACTTTTTAATTATTATTGAAAACGTAATCGCCCTGTCTCCGCCGGGAATATAAACATTATTTCCTGCGGAAGTTCCCGCCAATGACAAATTTCTTTTATTTAAAAAATTAAAATTATTATCTAGGCTTCCTTCGAGAGTGTTTTTTAAATGAATAAAATCCCTGTATCTGCTTTCAGCGATTACCCTGTCTTTTTCAACAGAAATGATTCTGAAATTATTTCTTTTCAGAAAATATACAACCTCATCCGTGTTTTCCGAATTAACCGCGATCTCCGTCTCATTTAAATCTATGCTGTTTTCCGCGAGAAATGTCTGTTTTTTTTCAGAAGTATTCGGAGTAATGAAAGGCACTAACATTATTACGACTATAACAGCAGCGGCCGCGTAAATACTGTGCCTGTAAAATGAATTTGCCCATAGGATTCTGATGCGTTTTTTTTTGCATTCTGCCAATACATCACGCATGAAAGAATCAGTATCAATAATCGTGATTTTTTTATAACCGCCGAGAGATTCAATGCAGCGGGAAAGTTTTTTCAATTCATCAATACAGTCGCTGCATTCCCGCAAATGCTCATTTGAAACACAATTATTCGAACGCGTAAAATCATACTGCTCCGAAATTTCTTCAAATGAAAGATGTTTTTTATTCATACTAAACCTCTTGCGGCTAAACGTTTTTTCAGCATTTCCCGTCCGCGATGAATCCGAACTTTAACATTGGACATTGAAATGCCGAGTATTTTCACAATATCCTCGTAAGCCATTTCTTCTACATCGCGGAGGATTAAAATATCCTTATATTCACCGGGCATTTGCAACAACTCATTGTAAGCGCTTTCAAGTAAATCATCATTTATTACAAAATGCTCAATATCCTCGCGCTTGTCTTCAAGATGAATTTCGGACTCGGTTCCATCTTCGGAAATATAATTCAGCGGGATTAATTTTACGCGTCTTTTCTTTTTATTATGTGTTTTACACTGGTTTGAAGCAATGCTGAAAAGCCACGTTGAAAATTTTGCTTCTCCGCGAAACTTTGGCAATGCTTCAAGCGCAGAAATAAATACATCTTGAGTAACCTCAAGAGCGTCGTCATAATTCCGCAACTGGCTATAGATATATCTGAAAAGTCTCTGCTGATAGTTTTCAACAATACTGCCGAAATAACTTATCCGGCCATCTACAACCTTTTTTAATATTTCCTCTTCTGTTAGGTTTGTCATTTTCCGATACAATTTGTTACAAAATTATAAAAAAATTTATTTTATAATTTTAACAAATCGTCTTTTCCCTACCTTCAAAATTCCTTCTTTTTTAAAATTCAAATCAAGATTAACATCCGGATCGTTTATTTTTTCCCCGTCAAGAGAAACACCACCGCCCTCGATCAGCCTCCGAGCATCGCCGTTTGATTTTGCCATTTTAGCTTCGACCATTATTTTAACAATCCAAAGAGTTCCGTCTTCATTAAGCATGCTTTTATCGACTTTGAATTCTTCGACTTCATCTGGAACATCTTTTTTAACGAAAATTGTATTGAATTCCTGAAGTGATTTTTCAGCAACTTCATCATTATAAAATTGAGAGCATATATTTTTCGCAAGGTTTACCTTTATCTCTTTCGGATGAATTGTTCCGTCAAACATTCCTGTTTTCAAACGATGTATTTCCTCTTTCGGAACATCAGTGACAAGATCATAATACACATACATCAATTCATCGGAGATCGACATTACCTTGCCGAAAATGTCAGAAGGTTTTTCATCAATCCCAATGTAATTATTCAATGACTTGCTCATTTTATTTGTTCCATCCAGCCCAACGAGAAGCGGACAAGTTATAATAACCTGCTGCCTTACGCCGTACTCTTTCTGAAGATCGCGTCCGACGAGAAGATTAAACTTTTGATCAGTCCCGCCAAGTTCAATATCGGCTTTCAGAGCGACTGAATCATAGCCCTGAACAAGGGGATACATGAACTCAATGATCGAGATGGACTTTCCGCTTTTATATCTTTTTGAAAAATCATCCCTCTCAAGCATGCGCGCCACATTGTAGTGCGATGTAAGTTCAAGCACCTCCGCAAAGTTCATTCCGCTGCACCATCTGGAATTGAATTCAATTACCGTTTTTTCAGGATCAAGTATTTTAAAAACCTGCTTTTTATATGTTTCGGCATTCGCAAGAACTTCTTCTTTTGTAAGCTTCTTTCTGGTTTCAGACTTACCGGTTGGATCACCGATCATGCCTGTAAAATCTCCAATTAAAAATACTACTCTGTGCCCCATTTTCTGAAAATGACGCATTTTGCGCAACAGCACAGTATGACCTAAATGTATGTCAGGCGCAGTCGGATCAAAGCCTGCCTTAACAGTTAAAGGTTTCTGCTCTTTTTCAGACTCCTGAATTCTTTTTATAAAATCCTCTTCAGGAATTATTTCTTCGGTTCCGCGTTTTAAGAGTTCAATATCATTTTTAATCATGCGAGTGCTCCTGGATTTTCATAATAATTTACTGATACAATACTTGTTTTTCAATATAAGGATATGTCAAATAGTTTTTATGAAGATGCGAATTTGAAGAAAGAGTCAGATTTCTTTGAATAATAAAGATACCGAAAAAGCGGCTATTCCCTCTTTTCTTCCGGTAAAGCCTAAATTTTCAGTTGTTTTCCCTTTTATTGATATGCAATCAGGACTTATTTTCAAAACTTCTGAAATGTTCTTTTTCATTTCATTGCTGTAAAGTGAGATTTTTGGTTCCTGACAGACAATAACATTATCAATATTGATTATCTTCCATTTTTCTGAAAATAAAAATTCTGCCGCGCGGGCAAGCAAAATCATGCTGTTTATGTTTTTAAATGAATTGTCATTGTCGGGGAAAAGCTTTCCAATGTCCCCTAATCCGGAAGCACCGAGAAGTGAGTCTATTATCGAGTGAAGAAGTACATCTGCGTCGGAATGACCCGCGAGACCGTGGTGGTGCGGAATATCAACTCCGCCAATGACACACTTTCGTCCGGTACAGAAAGCGTGAACATCAAATCCATTACCTATTCGTAAATTTTCAAACATCCTATTCTAAATTAAAAACATCAGCCAAAGAGCTGAGTTTAAGAACATTAAGAACTTTATCGCTGACCTGGCTGATTGTTACAGTTTTTCCTTTGCGTTTCTGCAGTTTAAGCAGACTAATAAGCACGCCGACGCCGGATGAATCTATATAGTCAACATTCGCAAGATCAATCTCAATATTTTTTTCAGAATCCTGTCCAAGTTTAAGCAGCTTCTCTTTGAAATCTTTAATAGACATCATTTC
>JBFZEW010000072.1:0-3134 GCA_041306665.1 Spirochaetota bacterium
CTTTCCTGAAATGCCCAGGCTATTTCGTTTTTTTGAGCATCGGGGTTTTCTTTTATGTAGTTTATTACTGCGGTTTTTAATCCGGAATATGAGAAGCGAAAACCATCGTTTCTTGAAGGCATTAGTTTTGGGAAATGAATGTTTTTGTTTACGGCAGTTCGTGCTAATTTATCAATTATCGGACCGCCCGGGTAACTTAAATTCATGAATTTAGAAATTTTATCAAAAGCCTCGCCGATCGCGTCGTCGCCAGTTTTCCCTAATAGCTCCATTTTGCCGATTCCATCAACTCGGTATAATGCCGTGTTGCCTCCGGATATCAATAATCCGATAAATGGAAATTCAGGTTTATATCCTTCTAGAAAAGGCGCGTAAAGATGAGCCTCAAGGTGGTTAACTGTTATTAATGGTATATTTTTAAGGTAGCATATTACTTTGGCGGATTGAAGAGATATCATCAGCGAACCGATGAGTCCCGGTCTGTTTGTCGCCGCGACATATGATAAATCACTAAATGAAATTTCAGCTTCGGCGAGAGAATCGGCGATTAAAGAATTAATTATTTCAAGATGAGCTCTTGAAGCGATTTCTGGAACTACTCCGAAATATTCTTTATGCAGATCTATCTGGCTTGAAATTTTATTGGACAGCAGAACCTCGCCGTTAAGTACAACCGCGGCTGAGGTTTCGTCGCATGAACTTTCAAGCCCAAGGCCATAAATTAAATCACTCATTGATTTTCTTCATGGCCTCTCGAAGCTGATTGTCAAATTCAAGGTCGTATAACGCGGATGGTTTATCTCTGTTAAATTCCATTTTGTAAAAGTACGCGGCTACTTTTTCAGAAACTGGAAGATTTTTCTCTTTCAATAATTCCATTAATTGCGCAACATTATATTTGTCATAGGACGGGTTGGCTTTCACAAACTCGCCGATAATGTCGTCGTTGATTATACGGCCAAGATTTTTTCTATCGCCTGCAGGGATCGCATCTGTCTTAATTTCAAAATCCGGCTGAATTCCTTTTTTATGAATCATGGCGCCCGAAGGAGTGTAGTATTTATTTATGGTTAAAGTAAATGCTGATTTTCCTTCTTCGACAGTAACTACTCTTTGAACAAGCGCTTTACCGAATGTTTTTTCCCCAATGAGTTTTCCCCGTCCGTTATCCTTTAATGCGCCTGAAAGAATTTCCGATGATGAAGCGCTTCCTTCATCCACAAGCACTAAAAGTTTTCCGCTGTAAAGAGGATCGTTTTTGGAAATAAAAGTTTCAACGTTTTTACTTTGATCTTTGCCCTTCGTGGTAACAATTATTTTACCTTTTTCAAGAAACATATCCGCTATTTGAACAGCCGCGTCCATGTCCCCGCCGGGGTTTCCGCGTAGATCAAGAATGATTTTGGATATCTTTTTATTATTAGCGGATTCAATTGCTTTTGCCATTTCATCAGGACTTGATGAATAAAAATGCGAAAGTTTAATGTAAGCTGTATTAGGGGTTTCCTTCATAATGGCGAATTTGACGCTTTTCATCTGAATAGGAGAACGTTTGATTTTGAAATCAACAGGTTCAGAGAATCCTTCACGTAAAATTTTCAATCTTAGTTCAGTGCCGGGTTTTCCTTTAATCTCTTTTAAAGCGTCATTAAAATTTTCAGGCTGAACAACAATGTCATTAATTTGCAAAATTTTATCGCCTGTCATTATTCCGGCCTTTTGAGCCGGTGAATCGTCAATTGGAGCAATAACAATTATGTCATTGTCTCTGGCAGTTACTTCTATTCCAATGCCGACAAATTCGCCTGTTACGGCCTCTTTGAATTGATTCAGATTGGTTTCATTTAAAAAACGTGAATATGGATCATTGAGAGAATTTAAAAGCCCTGCCATGGCACCTTCAAGAAGCTGGCGCGGATTCGTCTCTTCGACATATTCATTCGTAATTGTATTATAAACAAAATGGAAGTATTCCAAATATTTAAAAGTCGAGTTTTCAGCGGATTTTAATTCTGAAAGATTGATTCCGAGAAAGAACCCTGTAGCGAATACAATTATCAGCAGGTGAATTTTGATTTCTTTTATTTTGTTAAACATTATTTTTCCCTTTAATTTTCAAGATATACTCTTTTGTACTTTTCCGGGTGTTTTTGTTGCATAAAAATTTTTATTGTTTCCGGCGATAATTGAGCTTTTCCTGCAATCGTAAAAATTATCTGTTCTTTTTGAGTGGAAGACAGCTTTTCATAGAAGCTTTCTTCAAACTCCGACGTTACATAGGCCTGCCAGATGTTTTTGAATAATTTTTCATCAATTTCTGCTGGTTTAGGAGCACATGATATGATAATTAGTAACAGTACAGATAAAATTATTAAGTTTTTCATTTTATTCTCTCATCGTGAATTAGTAATTTATTATTTCAATACAGTGATATTTAGCAAGAAATATTTTTAGAAAGCAGATGAAAAGCAATAGTTATGTTTTGAAACAGAGTCCGCACTGAGAAGAGAGTTTTAAAAATTTTAATTTTTCACAAACGTAAATGAACTCGGGATTATTTAGTATAAAAATTGAATATTGTTGCTCAAAATTTACAATGGAATAGTTATTGTATATTCAACACCATTGTCCGTATTAGTTACATTTATTGAACCATGAAGTTTTATTGTTACCGCATTGTAAACAATGTTGAGGCCCAGGCCGGTATTTCCTTTACTGCGGGTTGTTGTGTAAAATGGATCAAATATTTTTTCAAGAGATGATTCATCAATTTTTTGACCATTGTTGAAAAGAGTCATGATTAAAGTGTTTTTTACTTTTTTACAGTCAAAACTTATAATTCCGTTTTCCATGTTTGAAAAAGCATGATTTATTGAGTTTGTAATAAATTGCGAAATTATTTGATAAATCGCACCGGGATAAGTTTTGATTGTTAAATTTTCATCGCAATTTATATTAACTGATATGTTTTTTTTCTGAAGATCATTTTTATAAGCGAGAGTTGTTTGAGTGATAAATTCGTTAAGATGAATTGTGCCGGCTTCATTGAAATTCTGATCTGCCGCGACAAGTTTAAAACTTTCCACGAGTTCGGAAGATTTCTTAAAACTTGTATAAACAATATTGATTGAAGA
>JBFZEW010000073.1:0-2721 GCA_041306665.1 Spirochaetota bacterium
TTTTCATTATTCATTATTCATTGCATTTCCGTCTGAGTCTGTTGAAAGTTAATGGTTAATAGTTAGCGGATGTAATCGCCCTCAACTTTTCTCTTTTCACTTTCACCTTTGTACTTTCCACTTTTATCTTTCATCTTTCCACTTTTATCTTTTCACTTTCATCTTTGTACTTTCCACTTTTCTCTTTCCACTTTTATCTTTTCACTTTCATCTTTGTACTTTCCACTTACCACTTTCAACTTTCATCTTTCATCTTTTAACTTTTGACTTTATGAACTTTACAAACTTTACAAACTTTACAAACTTTATGAACTTTATGAACTTCAAATCTTTTGCGGGCTTTGCGAACTTAGCGCCTTCGCGTGAACTCATCCGCGGTTAAAACCACACAACGTCAATATCATCAGTAAACTCAAGGCGCGATTCAAGAGCTTTCGAAGCATAGATATTCAGATTGAGATCAATCAGCACAACAGAAACATCTCCGCGCTTCGCGAGAAAGTCCTTTGTTCTTTCAAGTCCCATTACAAAAAACGAAGTCGCTAATGCATCGGCCACTTCGACATCGCTCATTAATACCGTCACAGAGGCGAAAGTCTTTGTCGGTTTCCCCGATGAAGTATCTATAATATGATGATAACGCTCGCCCTTGTACGTTGCGTATCGTTCATAGTCACCGGATGTTACGACAGCCTCACCGTCATTGACTGGAAGAACCGCGATGAATTTATCTTCGCGCGGATGCTGAATTGCGCTTCGCCAGGTCTTGCCGTTTTTTGAACCGATTACTTTTATGTCACCGCCCGCGTTAACAACCGCGTTTTTAATTCCTTTACTTTTCAGAGCGTCAATTGCGAGCTGAACGGAATAGCCTTTGGCAATTCCGCCAAGCCCGATTCGGGTACCTGACTTTTTAAGAAAAACCTTATTCCCATCAACTTCAATGAAATTATAATCAACGAAAGTTTTTGCAATCGCTATCTGTTTATCTGACGGAGGAATGAAAGGATCCATTTTAAAATCCCACAGCTCGCCAAGAGGCGCGAATGTAACGTCAAACGCGCCGTCTGTAAGCCGGCTCATTTCCAATGATGTTTTTACCACATGCGAAGTTTCATCATTCACTATAACAGGTTTCTCACCGGCATTGAGATTTATTTTAAAAACATCCGAACCCGTGCTGTATGTATTCATGAGATCGTTGACTTTTTGAATTTCAGTAAATGCTGCGTCAAATGCCGCGTACGCTTTCGCGGGAGTCGATGACGTAATCGTAATTGTAACTTCCGTGCCAAGAAGAAATTTCATTTCGGAATAAATTTTTTCATTAGCGCATGATGAAAAGAAAATCACTGCAGATAACATTAAAATCACTTTTTTCATAAATCAGCCTTCCGCTATTTGTTTTATGGCATTTTCAAGCTCATTCACCGAATGAACAATATATTTTTCACCTTTAAATTCCTCATCGCCGGCATGACCGAACGCGCAGCCGATAAAATGAGTTTCATTTGCTTTTGCGGCATTCAAATCGGACAGTCTGTCGCCGATCATAATAAACATTCGGCTGTCAGAATATTTTGCGATATATGCCTTTAAAATATCATTTTTATTGATTATTGTTTTTTTATCAATCGTGATGATTTCATCTTCGAAAAATTTTTCAATATTTTTAGATTTAATAATAGATTTAAGATACGTAAAATCTCCATTGGAAGCGATTACAATTCTTTAATCATGATTTTTCAGCTCCATTAGAAGCTGGGGTATTCCATCATATATGCGCCCAGCTCCGGCATAAATATCATCGCACAAAGCTTTTGTGCAAAGATCAATCATTTCATTCAAACCTTCAGAATCAAGCATGGGAAAAAGTTTCGGGAAAAGAACATCTGGCGGGAAACCGATTTGATTTAAAATTTCTTCAGTCGATGGGACTTTCATTACAGTATTATTTCTTCTCATAAATTCATGGACAGCGCGCTGCCATGAATTACCAATCATATCTCCGCAATCAAATAACGTGCCGTCCATGTCAAATGCAATTGTAATCATTTTATCTCCATGAATCAATGTTTATTTTCACAGACATATAATGCAAACAATTATTTCTTCTTGACTAAATTTATTGTTGTTTCAAATATCTTATTAAGAGGTTCAATGAATACTGAAATAAAAATAGCGGACTTAACACTGAAAAATCCTGTTTCTCTTGCTTCCGGAACATGCGCTTACGGCGAAGAAATGCATAAAATATTTGATCTTTCATCATTAGGATGCATCTTCACAAAAGGAATATCCCTAAATCCGCGCGCGGGAAACGAAGGAAACCGGATCGTTGAAACAGATTCAGGCATTTTAAATTCAATCGGTCTTGAAAACGTGGGACTCGATGCTTTCATAAAAAATAAAATTCCTTTTTTAGAAAAAAACTGTATTACGTATATTCCAAACGCTGCCGGTCATTCAATAGAAGATAATATTATCATCTGCGAAAAACTATCAGAAATCGATTCCGTGAAAGCGATTGAACTGAATGTCAGCTGCCCTAACGTAAAAGCCGGAGGAATGGCCTTTGGTCAAAACGTGACTGTTCTTGAAAGTTTTCTGAAAGAACTGCGTCCGAAAATTAAAAAAAATCTAATCATAAAACTTTCTCCGAACGTTACTGACATTGCTGAATTCGCTAAATGCTGTGAAGCCTGCGGCGCGGACGCGATA
>JBFZEW010000074.1:0-2591 GCA_041306665.1 Spirochaetota bacterium
CACTTTCAAAAAAGCGGTATTTAAACAACAGGGGGACTTATAGAAACTAAATTTTGATGTTCCCTTGTCGGCACAAATGCTGATAAAACCTGTATTTACGATTTTAAAAAACTGTAAATACAGGTTTTTAGAAGTGTTCATAACAAAAATCACAAATGCATTTTTTATCAATTCTTGTTCCAACTATGGAACATTTAAAAATTAGTTCTTAAAAAGCGTCTGACAGACCTTAATGCTAACAATGATTAAAGAAACATTATAGTGATTTCAAATCCGTATAATTTGCGTCTACGCTCACGAATATCGTGTTCTATTACAGGAATTTTTTAATCTTTTATATCTTTGTGTACTACCTAATGCTAACACCCGCAAAACATTTGTGTTTATCTGAATTCATTTGCAGGCAATCTGTGTCTTTAATATAATTTTTAATATTGAATTTTAAATTGTTTAACATCTGCATCCATAATTACTTTCACCTATACGAACTTTACGAACTTATTCTCCTTTCACTTTCATCTGAATTTGCTTTATAGCCTTAACGTCTTTGCATGAAACTAACACAATCATTTTCAAACTGATTCTATTTACTATTTATTAATTATCCTTCTTTATTTGCTACATACCCTTTGCGTTAACTTGTCTTTTGCATTTTTTTTCGCAGCATTTCTTTTTTATTACATCCTGGATTGACATTAAAGCTGAAAAGTGAATATCATCCAAAAAACGCTTGACGCTCATGACTACGCTATTTACATAAAAATATGTTATTATAAAACTTGAATACTGCTATTACTCGAATAATTATTTACTTTATAAATTTGAAAACTTTCCGGATGAATTTAATCCGGGAAAACGGAGAAAACATGAACGCTAATAGAAACATTTTAATTTTCGATTCGACTTTAAGAGACGGAGCGCAGTCTGAAGGAATTTCATTTTCAGTTAAAGATAAAATCAACATTCTTGAAACCCTTGACTCAATCGGTGTTAAATATATTGAAGCCGGAAATCCCGGATCAAATCCGAAGGATCTTGATTTTTTCAATGAAGTCAAAAATATAAAACTAAAAAACGCGAAGCTTACAGGCTTCGGAAGTACAAGGCGTCGTGATATCAAACCTGAAGATGACAGCAATGTCCAATCGCTTCTGCTCGCGAACACTCCGGCTGTCGCGATTTTCGGAAAATCATGGGACTTTCACGTAACGGATATTATTAAAACGACTCTTGATGAAAATCTCAACATGATTAAGGATACAATCCGTTTTTTCAAAGATAAAGGTAAAGAGGTAATTTTTGACGCGGAACATTTTTTTGACGGATATAAAAATAATCCTGAATATGCAATTAAATCTCTCGAAGCCGCTCTCGAAGGCGGCGCGGATTCGCTCTGCCTTTGCGACACAAACGGCGGTTCATTTTCCGATGATGTCTTTAACGTTACAAAACTTGTAGTCGGAAAATTTTCCGGCACAATCATCGGCATTCACGCGCATGATGACGGCGGCATGGCTGTTGCAAACTCAATACTGGCTGTTGCGGCTGGTGCTGATCAGGTTCAGGGAACTTTTATCGGCTTTGGCGAAAGATGCGGAAATGCCAATCTTTCAGCAATCATTCCCAATCTTCAGCTTAAACGGGGAATGAATTGTCTTCCCGAAGAATCGATGGCGCGTCTTACAAAAACATCACGCAGAATTGCATCGATTGCAAACATCATTCTTCCTGACTCGCTTCCCTTCGTCGGGACCAAAGCTTTCACTCACAAAGGCGGCATGCACATTGACGGAGTAAACAAAGCATCAAAGTCGTTTGAACATCTTGATCCGTCATTAATCGGCAATGAAAGAAGATTTTTAATGTCCGAAGTTGCGGGGCGAGCGTCGGTGCTTCAGAAAATCCAACTGATCAATTCAGAAATAAACAAAGATTCAGCCGAAACAAAAGAAATCATCGACAGACTTAAAGATCTCGAGCATGAAGGCTATCAGTTTGAGGGAGCTGAAAGTTCTTTCGAGCTTGTAATTAAACGCCATTTAAAACAGTACAAACCGTTTTTCGAGCTTGTTCATTTTAAAATCATCGGCGAACAGCCTGCTATAAACAAAGATGTATGCTCCTCCGCGCTTGTAAAAGTCAAGGTCGGAGAAGAAACGGCAATTACCGCCGCGGAAGGAGACGGACCGGTTAACGCTCTCGATAAAGCTCTTCGTAAGTCACTGGAAGGATTTTATCCACAGCTTCGCAATGTCAAACTTACGGATTACAAAGTGCGTGTACTTGACACAAAAGACGCCACTGCCGCGAAAGTGCGCGTAATAATCGAATCAACTGACGGCGAGAACATCTGGAATACAGTCGGGGTTTCAACAGATATCATCGAAGCAAGCTGGAAAGCTCTTGTCGATTCAATTGAATACAAGCTGCTGCAATAAGGCAGCTTTAACTTAGAATCCGGTTCAAATGAAACATTTATTCTGAAGATTTTAATCTTCTGTTCAAAATAAATAATTTGTTTATTTCTCTCCTCATTGCTATAATAGATACATGAAAGAATTAAAAACAATTCTGCTTGTAGAAGATGAAAA
>JBFZEW010000075.1:0-4717 GCA_041306665.1 Spirochaetota bacterium
TCCGCAATATGTTACAATCCGTGATCAGGTATATGTAGCCTATAACGGTGAGGGCGCGGTAAACCGCGCCTATGGTCACGTATCAGCAATAAATTTTTCCGATGAAAAAGAATTCTGGCACTTTCAGACTCCCTTCCCAGGTGCGGTTTCCCAGCCTCTTGCTTCGAAAGGAATCTTATTTCTTCCTGCTGGAAATTACATGTACGCGATCGGCGCAACCGGCTATCCAAGAATTGTTCAGGGCGGAAGCGGCAATTTAAATCAGAAAGATACTGGTGAGATTAAACCTGTTGACCCGGAAAAAATTCAAAACCCTAAACCTGATCCTGTTCCGGATCTTGATCTTAGAAAAATGAATTTAACTGTTACTGGTGAAAATAATGAGCCGCTGAAAGCTGTTGCTGAAGTTAAAAAATATGAAAATGGGAAATTGGTTTATTCTAAAAAGCAGCCGATTGTAAATAATCAGATTGATGTACCAGATGTTGATGGAGTTGAGATTCTTGTTACATCCAAAGACTACATTCCGAAAAAAATTGATATAAACAAAGCGGATGACAATGTCAATGTCAATCTCGATAAGATTAAAAAAGGTCAAAGTATCGTTGTTCAAAATATTAATTTTGAATTCGGCAAAGCTTATTTAAAAAAAGAATCATTAAATATCATAGACGAACTTGTAACATATATGAAACAGAATCCGGCGCAAAAAATTGAAATTCGCGGTTTCACAGACAATGTCGGTGAAGTGCCTTATAATCAGAAATTATCTGAAAGACGAGCTGATTCAGTGCGTGAATATATGGTTAAAAACGGAATTAGTCCGGTAAGAATCAATGCTGTCGGATTCGGCGAAAAAAATCCGGTTTCAGATAATAAAACGGCTGAAGGCAGAAGTAAAAATAGAAGAACTGAATTTTATTTTCTTGAAAATTAACATTTGTCATGATAAAATTTAATTATGAAATTAAGTTATAAAATCACTTTTGGAATAATAGCAGGTTTTTCATTTTTACTGCTATTATTTGTGATTGTTGTGTACACTATCATATATCCCGCTTTTTACAAACTGGAATATTATGAAGT
Organism: Spirochaetota bacterium; assembly: GCA_041306665.1. Classification (GTDB taxonomy): domain Bacteria; phylum Spirochaetota; class UBA4802; order UBA4802; family JAFGJZ01; genus JAFGJZ01. The sequence continues at coordinate 1,087 of JBFZEW010000075.1, forward strand.
TGGACAAAATATTGTAAGGGTTGATGAAACTTTAACCGGTGAGATGCAGCATTTATTCAACCTGGTAAGTGACTGGTCAATATGGAATGACGCGTATTATTTTGCAAAAACAAAAAACACTGAATTCATAGAATCAAACATTAATCTTGATACAATGAAATATTCGAATATTAGTTTCATTTATGTTCTGGATGTCGATAATAATGTAATTGTTTCAATGCATTGCAACAGTGAAAAGACTGAAGTCATTGAAGATGATGTTTTTGATACTCTGAAGTTTTCTGCTGACAACCCTCTGCTTTTAAAAGACTCTGAGACAAATAAAATGGGACTTTTTTTCAATAAAGGAAAATTGTATATAGCTGCAGTCTCGCGCATTTATAAGTCAGATACTTCCGGTATTAGTCCGGGCATCATGATAATGGGAAGAATCATCGATGAACACGGATTAAATCAATTGCTGTTAAAAACAAAAGTTCCATTTAAAATCTTTGATAAAAATAACGCAGTCTCGAAAAAAAACACAGAATGGATTTATGAAAAGGAATTATCCGCTGATAAAAATGTATTTATGACTAAAAGTTCAGATTTCATGTCAATATTTTATGATGTTTCTGATATTACCGGTGCAGCAAATATTGGAATCGAAATTGAATATCCGAGAAGAATTGTAAAGCAGGCTTTGCAGACTGTAAGTGTTGCGATAATAATGATTGTTTTTTCTATTGTTTTAATTTCTATAATAACAAGTATTCTAATAAGAAAAATTATTATCCGTCCGCTATCGCATTTATCACAATCTATGAATGAAATTGAAGATAAAAGCGATTATGGACAAAGAATTGGCGAATCCCGGAAAGACGAAATTGGAAGTTTAATATCATCATTTAACAAGCTGCTGGAAAGAATAAGCCTTCAGTCGAATGAACTGGAAGCCATGACACTATCAGACGCGCTCACAAAGATAAGCAACAGGCGCAAATTCGATAATGTGATTGGGATAGAATGGAACCGGCATATTCGGCTTGGAAATCCAATGGCGATTCTTCTTTTAGATATTGATTATTTTAAACTTTATAATGATTTTTACGGCCACTTAAAGGGCGATGACTGTCTCGTGCAAGTCGCGGCTCTGCTTAATTCCCTTGTAAAACGATCAGGTGATTTGGTAGCGAGATACGGCGGTGAAGAATTCGTGGTGCTTCTTCATAGCAGCGGCAAGAAAGAAGCAATAATCGTCGCGGAAAGAATTCTATCTGCATTCGCTGAAGAAAAAATTGTTCATGAAAAATCGCAAATTAGTAATTACCTTACAGTAAGTATAGGCGTTTCTTTTACTTATCCGAAGCAGTCCCTTTCGATAAAAGAATTTTTCGATTGTGCCGACATTGCTTTGTATTCAGCAAAAGAAAAATGCAGAAACCGATTTGAACTTCTTGAATATCCAATAAAAGTGTAAAGTAATCATTCCCTTACAAAAGGGAATTTTTTTGCTGTCCATGCTGAAAATCCGCCGGTCATGTTGTAATAGTTTATTATTCCAGCATTTTTGAATATGGCTAATGCCTGTCCGCTCCTGTTTCCGCTGCGGCAGTAAATTAAATAAATTTTATTTTTATCAAGCTGATTGATTTTTTCAGCAAAGTCTGACGAATAAAAATCGATATTTACTGCGTTTTCAATGCGGCCTTGCGAAAATTCTTCGGGCGTTCTTACGTCAATTATAACGAATTTATCGTTGTTTCTGTTTTTTTCAATAAGTTTTTTGGAATCTTCAGGGGATAAATTTAGGCTGCTGTTTTGGGCGCAAACGGTGAACGCTGTCACAATAAAAAATACGGCTGTAGCACAAAAATATTTCATGATTACCTCTCTTTTTGTTTTTTTTATAAATACATAAATGTATCATTTACTGCCTAATGATGATTATAATTTTGAAATTATGAAAAATATCATATAATTTGTTTATATTATTTATTGACATTATAGCACATAATTATAATATAAGTGAACCTTTTTTTGAATGCTCCTGTAATAAAAATTTTTACGTCTTTAGAGGTTTCGGCATTCAATTTGTAGTGTATTTATCGGTATGAGTTTTGAAAATAAGTATTCACAATTACAAAGAAACAAATGCACTGGTTTTAGGAAGCTGTAATAAATAAATTTTTCAGGACTTTTAATGTATATTGACACGCATGCTCATTTTGACATCTGTATTAATGGTGGTGACACGGAAGATAATTTGATTTCCGCAATGGCAGAAAATCATGTTGATTTTGCTGTTCAGGTCGGAGTGGACAAAGAAAATCTCATTTGGACGGCCGAATTTGCCGCGCGACATGAAAATATTTTTTTTACATTGGGTATTCATCCTGCCTCTAAATTTGACACGGAAGATTTTCATTATCTTGAAAAGCTGGTTTTAGAAAATAAAAATCCAAAGCTGATAGGAATTGGCGAAACAGGGCTTGATTATCATTGGATGGAGCATGAGCGAAAAATTCAAATTGATTTGTTCGAAAAACAGATTGAACTCGCAGTAAAAAATAATCTGTCAGTGATTGTTCATTCCCGCGACGCGATGGAAGATACTATTTCAGTGTTGAAAAACATGCATCCCCGTAAAGTTATTTTGCATTGTTTTTCCGGCAGTGCTTCAGATGCGGTGGCTTTAACAGATATGGGATTTTACATTTCTTTCGCTGGAAATCTTACATACAAAAAAGCTGAAAATCTTCACGAAGTTGTAAAAAAAATTCCAATTGAAATGCTGCTTTTTGAAACAGACTGTCCGTATTTAGCGCCCATACCTCAAAGAGGAAAAAAAAACAGGCCGGATTTTGTCAAACATACTTATGAGTTTGCCGCGGTACAGAGAAATTGCGACGTGGAGTCTCTTTGTGAAGAAGTAACGAGAAATTTTACTCGATTGATAAATTCATAAAATCGGTTATATTAAAAATGGAATCAGGCGGAAATTATGCATTCAAAAACTTATGATTCAGACTTTCTTGTAATTGGCAGCGGAATAGCGGGTCTTTCTTTTGCGATAAAAGCTTCTGCTTACGGTTCTGTAAATATCGTGACGAAGAAAAAGGATACTGATTCTAACACCAATTACGCGCAAGGCGGAATTTCATCAGTTCTTTCTGCTGATGATTCTTTCAGCAATCACATTGATGATACAATGGTCGCTGGAAATTTTTTAAGCAAAAGAAGCGCAGTTGAAGTCCTTGTTAAAAGCGGTCCTGACCGTATCGCTGAACTTATTGAATGGGGCGCTGAATTTTCCTATAAAAACAGCAGCGGAGACGGAAAAGTATTTGATCTCGGACGAGAAGGCGGACATTCGCACAATAGAATCGTGCACGCAATGGATTTGACTGGAAAAATCGTTGAAGAAGCGCTTTTGAAAAAAGTAAATGGAATTGACAACATTAAAATTTTTGAAGATCATACGGCAGTGGATCTGCTTACTCAGCATCAGCTCGGCAAAAAAATTTCCGAAAATGAAAATAACATAACATGTTACGGCGCGTATGTACTTGAAAATGAGTCGATGTCAGTCGATATTTTTACGGCAAAGGTAACCTTGATCGCGTCGGGCGGTGCCGGTAACGTTTATCTG
>JBFZEW010000076.1:0-4992 GCA_041306665.1 Spirochaetota bacterium
ATCCGCGAAAAGAACTACCGATGGATTTTCACTCGAAATTCAGAAAAGAACAATAAACGCGATTATAATTACACCGACAACTGAACCCATTATTATTTTCTTTACAGTGCTTAGTTTGGAAAAGATTTCTTTCCCCTGGGTTAAAAGCTTTTTCAAGAATTCCATGAATTCCCTCCGGCTGTATTATAAATCAAATATTTTACATGAGACATAATACATTATGAGACATATTATGTCTCATGTAAACAAAAAAATGATTTTTCATTCGTTTTTTTTCATATTTTAGACCTATAGAATTAAAGCCGGCAAGGCGGGTGTTTGCAGTGACAATTTAAGTCATTGGTTGAAACAAAGTACCTGCTTGTTTCAACCAATGACTGCTAAATTAACGAAGATTAATCATTTCACGATACGCGGCAATTGCCTGATCACGCACAGTTTTTGCAAACAGAAGCGCGACCTCAGCTTTCTGCGCCGCGATCTGCACTGTATGTATGTCAACCGATTCCGGCTCATAAATCATCTGAGTGCGCAAATCATCAGCTTCAACCTGAAGGTTATTAACTTTGGCTATCGCAGTATTGAAAACATCTTTAAACGATGAAGAAACATCGTCTTGAGCGTCTTCATTCAATGCCAGATTCTGAAAATGTCTCGCATCACTGGTTTTCATTGTAACTTTCTGTCCCATTGCGTCTGCTGTTGCATTGAACGAATTTAAATTATTGATTGAAGAAATCATATTTTTAACTCCTTACCGTCTTATTCCCGCGTTAGCTGAATTTGAAAAACTATTAAAATAAAAATCTCTGTGTTTTTCTTCCTTTCCTCTTTCAGGTGAATTCTCTTTTGAAGAAAGATTATGCGTCACGTTTACGTCCATTTTATTTAACTGCTCCCTGTTCATTGTTCATCACCCTTTCCCGATTTCCAACGCTTTATTAAACATTGCTTTTGCGTTATTAACCATCATTACGTTTGCCTCATATGATCTCGATGCTGAAATTAAATCCGTCATTTCAGTTACTATATTGACGTTCGGCATCTCGACATAACCTTTTTTCGGTCCCACTTTAATTGCATCAGGATGTTCAGGATCATACACCAGCCTGAAAGGAGTTTTATCATCTTCTATTTTCACCACTCTGACTCCCTGTCCGACTCCATGCTCAAGTCTGTCAGGAACGAAAGGCGATTTATAATTCGGGCGAATATTTGTCGGAGCGAATATCGCTCTTTTTCTTCTGAATGCGCCGCCTTCTTCCGTTCTGGTTGTTCCCGCGTTCGCGATGTTGCCCGAGATAAGATCCATTCTGAGTCTTTGCGATGTAAGCCCGGTCGCAGCTACATTAAAACTATCAAACATTCCCATAATTTATCTTTTAACCTACCCTAATGACGGATTTAAGCGATCTGTATTTACTTGCAAGCGCGTCAGCTAAGGCATTGTAACGCATCAAATTTTTTGACGCGTCAACCATTTCTTCTTCAATATCAACATTATTGCCGTCAGTTCTATAAGATGTACTGTAATCAAGATTAATTCGCGGCTGAACAGACGTAACAGTTTTATATTCAGTAAAAGGTATATGTCGCGCATCAGTCAAAAAACCAGGAAATTCATTTTTCTCTTTAAATTCATTCGATTTAATCGCTCGTCGCAATTCACTTTCGAAATTCACTTCGCTTCTTTTAAAATGCGGCGTATCAACATTTGTAATGTTATCAGTAATTACGTTTCTTCGCAGAGATTCCACGTCCAACGCTTTTTCTAAAAGATAAAATGATTGTGTATTGCTGCTGCTTCCTAACATTTAATCACCTCGCAAACAGATTACTTCTTATTATATTTTCGGCAGTTTATAAAATAGATAAAGCACTTTTTTATGAGACATAATATTTTTTTCTGTTTTAATTATTTTTATTGCATAAATACAGTCAAAATTGGAAATTTGCTGCTTAAGTTTTGCAATTTTACACCCGAAAATAACATATAACACATAAAGGGGAACTTATGGCTGTAACAGGAAAAAATCCTTATGATCAATATAAACAAACTCAGATAAACACTGCTAATCAGGGAAAACTCATTGTTATGCTCTATGATGGCGCAATAAAATTTCTCAATATCGCTATCGAGAACATGCAGCCTAAAACCTATGATATAGTTAATACTAATATTCTCAAAGCTCAAGATATTATTACCGAACTCATGCTTTCGTTGAACATGAATGAAGGCGGTCAGATTTCTCAAAATCTAATGAGTCTGTACATCTACTTTAAAAAAAGAATGATTGAAGCAAACATTCAGAAAAACAGTGACATTTTAAAAGAAATCGTCAAGCTTATGCTGGAACTGCGTGATGCTTGGGATCAAATCTCCGCGAAAGAGTCGAAAAATGACAGCTACCGGGAATCAAAAGGAAGTTTCAGTATTGAGGGATGATGTTTTAAAATTATCTCTTCAAATTGCAGAAAAATACGATGAAAAGCTCCAAAAACTTAAAATTCTTGCGAACACCGCTTCTTCAAGCAGCTCATTTCTCATGTCAAATGATATTGAAGCATTACTGGATAATATTAGCGAAGAAACCGATGTTGTTGAAAAAATCAATGTCATTGATTTTGAATTAGCCGAATTAATCACAGAATTCTGCGCCAGATTTAATAAAAGCTTACCAGATTTTGATAATATTCTTAAAACTCACAAAAATGAACAATTTTTTAAAATTATTCAATTACGCAAAAATATCATGATTTTTTTTAAAGAATTAAATGTAAGAAAAGATGAAATTATTCTTGCAATAGATAAGGAAATGTGTAAAATAAAAAAAGATAGTGATGAAATAAATAAAATTAGAAACATTTATAAAAAATTTCCGGACATTTTAAAATTATGAAAAAGAAACAAAATACTAAAAACCCAATCAGATATGCCATATACATATTTCTCGGATTGACAATTTGCCTCATTATTTTTTCAATTTTTTTATTTTTCCGAACAAAAACAAATTTTCTTTACAATATAGTCAGCTCTGACATTGGAAATCCGAATGAAATAATCAATCATTTCAATGGTCTAATAAACAATATTTTTCTTTTAAACTTACTAATAACATCACTTCTCGCAATTATTATTTCGTTTTTATATTCACTTATTCGATCATACGCAAAATCTAAATTAACTGATCTGAAAGAAGCCGCGTTTTTCGACCCGTTAACATCACTGCTGAACAGAAAATCATTCCTTAACACTTTGTTTCTTGAGGTTAAACGGGCATCTCGAAATAACTACGCTATCTCACTGGTTTTAGGCAATATTGATGATTTTTCAGCCGTAAATACTAAATACGGCGATGATATTGGCGATATCGTGTTAAAAGATATATCAGCAATCATTAAAACAACTCTTAGACGTCATGATCAGGTCTGCAGATGGAAACTTGATGATTTTATGATTATGCTTCCTGAAACCAGTATACAGGGAGCAAGAACTACTGCTGAAAAAATCAGAAAGAAAATTTCCGATCATACCATAATGATTAAAGGCAATAGCATTAAAGTCACAATGAGTTTTGGCACGTCAGTAATAGAAGTTAATTCTAACAATTTCAACGAATCACTGGAAAAAGCAGAAGAACAGTTGGAAGCAGCGAAAAATGACGGGAAAAATACAGTAAAATAAAAATTGTATTTTTTTTTATTGAATTTTTTTAATAAATCATTTATAAAATACATAAGCAGTCAGTAGAATATGAGCTGGATTTGGAGGAAAAATGGCTAAAGCAATGTCACTCGTTAAAGCATACACTACGAATCAGATCCCTTTTGACGGAGGGTTTATAATTTCCGCGTTTTTTTCAAACAACAGTATATATACAATTTATGAAATCACCGCATACAAAAATGTTAAAGATATTTACCAGTCTCCTGAAGGTCTTACATTTAAAACTGACGGAAACAGAACGCATATCCTGATTGAACCGCCTACATATAATCAGAAATTCGAAGAACCTGTAAACCGTGAAGCAGGTCATTCCATTCCATACCGTTTCGCGGATTGCAATATTGTTACCGGCAGACGCCAGGAAAGGTTCATGGTGCCGAAAGAGCCGATGAAACTTCACTCTTCATTTACAATTCTTAAAGCGGCTGGAGATAACTTTTCATACACATTCTATACTACTCCTGACGTTTACATCGCAATGAAAAAATTCATTTCCGACAGTTTATATAACGATTGCGGAATCAATAAAGCAGACTGTCTTGCTATCAGTGATCACGTTTTAGCTACAATGAAAAAGTTTTCAATCTGGCAATAAATATTTTAAAACAGCTATTGAAAAAAAACCGCTTTAAAAAAGCGGTTTTTCAGTATTTATTCGAAATGTTTATTTTTTCCGAACGAGTTAAAAACTTGCGGGAACTTCCAAAAACATGTATTTGTGCCAACAAAGGAACTTCAAAAATTTATTTTTAGAAGCTCCCTTATTTAATATCCTGCGAAAAACACATAATCAATTGAACCCCAAAACCAGGATTATAAAGAATATCATGGCGGATATCGGTGCTATTTGATAATTCGCTCTCGTTATTTAATTTTATTAAAAATCATTAATACTATATTTTCGTTTAAAAAAAATATTGACAATTTTAGCATGTATAAATAATGAAATAGTGAATTTTTGTTCATGGAGATAAAAAAATTAAAATGGAATCTGACACGGGTCCTTTGCAGAAAAAATCAATAATTTCGAAAATTAAGACATTACTCATTAAAAAAACCATCGAAAACTCGGCATATAACAGCATTTTTAAAGCTCTTTCATCGAAATCGCTAAAACCATCAGAACAGGAAATGATCCGGGGCGTGCTTAAACTTTCCGATCTTAATGCCCGTGAAATAATGATTCCCAGAGTAGACGCAATCGCTATTCCGCTCGGAACCTCCCTTAAAAACATTGTAAATATTGTTTCGGAAGAAGGTCACTC
>JBFZEW010000077.1:0-3525 GCA_041306665.1 Spirochaetota bacterium
AGAACAAATTCTTGAAACGGGAATAGTAGAAAAAAATATCAGGGAAATAGACATAAATGAAATCCCTGATATTGTGAATATAAACGAGTATTGTGCAATATACGTGGCAGGCGGTGATACATTTCATTTAGTAAATGAAATGAAAAAAAATAATTTTAAAAAATTCTTAGATGAATATTTAAAAAATGGCGGGGTTTACTTGGGAGTGAGTGCCGGGAGTATTGCATTGACAAATTCATTTGAAGGCTGTTTGAATTATATTGACTGCAAATTGAATGTGCATAAAGAGAATGGAAGCAAAGTAGGAAACATCAATATGAGTGAAAAGGTCGAAGTAGACTTAACGGATAATCAGGCTATTATAATACAAAATGGAGAAGCTTTAGTGTTCGGCTGACAGCGCTTCGACCCGGCTCGAGTGTATGACGGAAATACCAAGGCGGGAGCGGGAAAAAATGTCATATGATTGCATTTAAAAAAGCGCGTCATGTAAATTTCCAATTGCGATTTTTCATTGTTTTAAATTGATCGAGCAATATCATTCCTTGTTTTTTAACTATCGTATTTGGCGGCGATATCATGTATTCTGCGCTTCATTTCTGCGCGGATATGTAATGGCTCAATACACTCGCATTTATCTCCGAAGCTGAAAAGAATATTGTAATAGTATTCGTTCTCTATGAAAGGAAAACTAATAATGAAATGCTCGTCACCGTCCGGCGAAAAGTGTTCATGGGTGCAATAATCCAGTACCCTATCCATGACAGATTTATGAATACGAATTTTAATCGTTGTTTGTATTGTCGCCAAAATATCAGTAAAATCCAACTGCGGTTTTTGCAAATCTCTTGGTGTAAAATGTTCCTCTTGTAATCGTAAATTGGATGTGCGGGATAGCTTAAACAAACGAAAATCATTTCTTTTGTGGCAAAACCCCTGCCAATACCAATGACTATTTTTCAATACAAGCATATACGGCTCGGCTGCTCTTGCGGTTTTATTCCCGTAGCGGTCTGCATATTCAAACGAAAGTTTTCTGCTCTCCTGTAGAGCTGTTTTGATAATTTCTAAATATTGTTGTATGTTTTTGTTGCCAATCCACGGACTTAAATCTATGTATATTTGATTCGATTTTATTTCAATGTCTTTCGCTCTGTCGGCGGGGATGAAACTCTTTACTTTCGCAAATGCATTTATCAGTTCATTGCCGTGTATTATGTTGGAAAGACTGGAAAGGCCCATCAGGATAGCGGAAAGATCGGCAGCCGAAAAAACATTTTTATCAATTTTGTATTTCGGCATGACTTCAAAGCCGCCGCCAACTCCCGATGTTGAGAGAACAGGAATGCCCGCCATGTTTATGGTGTCTATGTCGCGGTAGATTGTGCGGGGTGAAACTTCAAACATATCTGCTAATTCCTGCGCGCTAATACGTTTTTTATCAAGGAGTATCATGATTATGCTAATAAGCCTGTCGATTTTCATCTGATAGCCGCCTATCAAATTTTTTGTTATCATTTTAGATTGTTGCCATACTGTTGTCAACAATTATCAGTTATATTAACAAAGTAAACAAATCAATCTACCGTTCAGGAGGAGACATTATGCAGAACAAAGCAGACAAATTTATCTATCAGGAGGAAATACTATGAAGAAAAAAGCGTTAGTAGTGATTGATATTCAAAATGACATAACAAAGAATTACAAAGACGTTATTGGCAGTATCAATAAAGCTATCGGTTGGGCAGCCAATAATAATATTCATGTTGTTTATATAAGGCATGAAAATTTATCAGCCGGCACCCGGACTTTTAAACCCAATACGTTTGGGGCTGAACTTGCATCAGATTTGAACATAGTTTCAAAAAATATTTTTACAAAATCCAAAGGAAACGCTTTAACCAGTGAAGATTTTACAAGCTTTATTAGTAAAAATGAAATATCGGATTTCTACATTGCAGGAGCAGATGCAGTTGCCTGCGTTAAATCAACCTGTTACAACTTATGTAAAGAAAACTATAGTGTTAATGTCCTGTCAGATTGCGTAACCAGTTATGATAAAAGGAAAATTGACGAAATGCTGCGATATTATGACAGCAAGGGCAGTAAAATTATTTGTTTGAATGACTTATTAAATTAAGCTCTTTTCATGTTAAACGCATATTTCGGCGGGCGTTTTTCTCCCGCCGCTGTGCGCGTTAAAAAATAAAAAGACCACGCATTTAAATAAAGATAATTTAATTATTGAAGAAATGGAAAATGAATATGGAACTTTGCATCTTTTACTGTAGAGTTTCATTGACTGCGATGAAGTACTGCTTCTATATTCCGGGAATGGTATTGATGTTGTCGTTGAGGTCACGGACAGATGCCAGATAAAAGAATGCTTCAGTCATATGTTCAAAAAGCAGTTTGTATTTCTGCTCGTTTTCACGGATTTCTATATCTGCACCGGACTTTGAAAGAGCTGTTTCAATGGAGGAATATAGCTGATATTCGTCTATTGGTTTAATTAAAAAGCCGAAAAAAACTGTTTTCGCCGCACGCTCAAGGTTTCCTTTGTCTGTACTTGCTGCTAAATAAATTACCGGAATGCTGTAAAGTGAATTTATCTTTTCGACAGTTTCAATGCTGTTGATTGATCCTTTGATAATAATATCCATTAAAATGAGATCAGGAATTTCCGTTGCAATTATTGAAATTGCTTCGATTCCTGTTTTTACCGGACCGAGAACGGATATTCCCCACGATTCAATCAATTCTTTGAGGTAAAGTGATGCCGCAGTTTCTTCTTCAACGATTAGAATTTTTTTTATTTTAGCGGAATGCATTATAAATTTCCTTTTTCATAAATTAAAAAGCGTGCCATTCAGTTTTCCGTTATTTATTGATTTTTGAAAAGCATCGACTACTGCGCTGTCAAACATGATTCCTTTCTGATTTATTATTTCATCCACAGCACATTGAAGTCCTAAAGAAGGACGGTATGGTCTGTGTGACGCCATTGCTTCAAAAACATCTGAAACTGAAATTATTTTTGCTTCAAGACGGATTGAATCGCCTTTGAGTTTGAGCGGGTAGCCGTTCCCGTCTATTCTTTCATGGTGCTGATGAATTATGGTAGCAATGTCCCATGGGAATATTATATCTTTTAAAATCTGATAACCTACTTCAGGATGAAGTTTAATAAGCATGAATTCAGGATCATTCAGCTTTCCGGGTTTACTTAAAATTTCCGCAGGCACTGAAATTTTTCCTATATCATGGATTTCAGCTGATATCCGTATGGCTTCAATTACATCTGCCGGAAGATCCATTTCTTTTGCAATAATTACAGCGATTATTGCAGCCCGTTTCTGATGTCCGGCAGTATAAGGATCACGGACTTCAAGAGTTGAAGTGACTACTTTAATGATTCCGTCAATTGCATTCTGAAGCTTTGCAAGCGTAATCTGAATTTCCAGTTCATTTTTTTTCTGCTCTGATATGTCATGAATAATTCCCTGATAAGCAGGGTGATGAAAT
>JBFZEW010000078.1:0-4652 GCA_041306665.1 Spirochaetota bacterium
CTTTCAGAACGTATCATAAAGGTGATCTTGACTGCGTGAAAAATACAATTGAGTATCTTTACGGAAAATCCCACATTGAAATTACATCTCTTATTGTGACTGGAATTAACGACAGTATTGATGATTTTAACGGTATTGTCGACTTTGTCGCATCGGTAAGCAGCCAAATTCCTTTGCACATTTCAAGATATTTTCCAGCTTTTAACTATTCCGCTTCGGCGACTGATCTTAATTTGATAAAGAAATTTCATAAAAAAGCTTCAGCAAAACTTGACTATGTATACTGCGGAAATATTTCCGATACAAGTCATTCATCGACATTTTGTCCAAAATGCGGAGAAATTCTCATTGAACGAAATCATTTTAATGCAGAAATAAAATCTTTGAAAAAAAATACATGTTCAAAATGCGGAAATGAAATTTACGGAATATTTCTCGGGAGCTGAAAGTAATCAGTAATCAGTAATTAGTAATCAGTAATTAGTAATCAGTAATCAGTAAACAGTAAACAGTGTCTGCAATGCAATTTTGAATTTTGAATGTTTAATTTTGAATTGCCTACTTAGTGTCTCCGTAATAACTTTCAACTTTATAAACTTTACGAACTTTACGAACTTTACGAACTTTACGAACTGATACACTTTCATCTTCATAAACTTTCTCTGCCGAATTTCAGTTTTTCAGAATTTTCTTTGCTGTTGCAACTGCTTCAACCGCGTCTTTACTGTAAAATGCGCCTATTGAATCGGCATAGTTCTGAGTTACAACTGCTCCGCCTATCATTAATTTAAAGCTGAAATTTCCGGTTTTTAATAATTCCGCCAGGTCTTTCATCTTCGGCATTGTTGTTGTTAAAAGGGAGCTCAAGCAGATAATGTCGGCGTTTACTTCCTTTGCTTTCGTTAAAATATCGATATTTTTAACATCTTTTCCAAGATCGAAAACCTGGAACCCGTGATTTTCAAACATCATCGCTACGATATTTTTGCCAATGTCATGAACATCTCCCTCAACAGTGCAAATAACAATTGTTCCTTTGCTGCTTGCGCTTTTTGATGTAAGATGGGTTTTCAGTAAATTAAAACCTTTCTTCATGGCGTTGGCGGAAGCAATCATTTGCGGAAGAAAATACTTTCCGGATGAGTAATATTCACCGACGGTTTCAAGTCCTTTCAGCAGGGCATTGTTCATTATATCTTCCGCAGAAAAATCTGAAATGTGTTTTTTTACTGCATCTTCAATACTGTCGGTATTTCCTGAAATAATCATTTCCCGGATTTCATCAATTGGAGAAGCAGTGATTTTTTCTTTATCTGCATCCGGAGCAGTGACTGTTGAGCCGGCACTCGCATTGCAAAGCTGAATATATTTCGAAGCCATTGGATCTTTGCCTTCGAGAAATTCCAAAGCAGCTTTTTCAAATTCATTTAATTCGTTTATAAATTTAACGGTGTTCGTGTTGATAATCGCCATTGATAGCCCGTTTTCAACGGCAAGTTTTAAAAAAACATTATTGAGGTGTTTTCTTTCGGGAAGACCGAATGATATGTTGCTTAGCCCAATTGAAGTTTTGATGTTTTTAGATTTAAAATATTTAATGACTTTAAGAGTTTCTCCTGCAGCGCCGGGTTCTGCGCTTTCAGTCAGCATGAGGGGATCAATTATGATTCGGGAATTAATTATTCCTGATGCATTCAGTTTGTGTATGATGTCATTGCCGATTGATATTCTTTTTTCAGCGCTGACATGAATTCCGCTTTCATCCAGACAAAGGGCTAGAATGAAACAGCCGTATTTTTTCAAAATCGGAATTATTTTTTCAAAGCTGCTGCTTTTACCGTTGATTGAATTTACAATAGGAATGCCGGCATACAGCTTCAGTGCTTCTTCAATAACCTGAGGATTATCTGAGTCAATCATTAGAGGAGTGCTGACCAGGGTTGAAAGAGTCATTATCGATTTTTGCATCGCCTTGATTTCGTCAATTCCGGGTACACCGACATTGATATCGAGAATGTCTGCTCCTTCCTGCTGCTGCGTTATTGATTCTCTGCGGAGAAAGAGGCTGCTTCCTTCGCTAAGCTCGGCTCCAAATGCTTTTCTCGCTGTCGGGTTAAGTCTTTCACCGATTTTAATGAAATTTTGCGAGTTCATTGATACATGTTTTAAATTACTTACAGCGTAATTGTAAGTTCTGTTGAACTTTCTTTTTTTATAATTAAATTCCATGAGAATTTTCTTGAGAGAACGTATGTGATCGGGTGTAGTTCCGCAGCAACCGCCGATGAGATTAATGCCGAGCTCGGCTATTTTAAAATTTGTAGCGGCAAATTCTTCAGGCGACTGGCTGTAAGAAGTTTTGCCCTCAATTATCTGCGGAAGGCCAGCATTTGCCCATACGGCAACCGGACATTCAAGCAGAAGAAGCTCTTCAATGTTTGCTGTTAGAATTTTCAGAATTTCTTCAGGACCGAGGCCGCAGTTCGTTCCGACAATGTCGGCGCCGTGATGATTTAAAGCGGCAAGAGCGGTAAAAAGTCCTGTTCCGGAAAGTGTTTTCCCGTTCAGATCAAAAGTCATGTTGCAGATTACTGGAAGTTTCGTGTTCTGCTTCGCGGCATTGATCGCCGTTTTCGCTTCCTGCAGATCAGACATTGTTTCAATGATGATAACATCCGCACCTCCGTCGCGAAGACCAAGAATCTGCTGTTTGAAGCTTTCGTAAACCTCATTGTAGGTGTATTCACCCATAGGTTCCATTAGAACACCTGATGGACCGACCGAACCTGCGGCAAACTGTCCATCAGTTATAACTGATTTCACGATTTCAGCGGCCTTTTTATTCAACTCATAGCATCTTTCGGCAAGACCATATTGATTTAATTTTATGGCTGAACCGCCGAAAGTGTTGGTCTCAATGACATCAGCTCCGGCAAGGATATATTCATGGTGAACTTGCTTAACTGTACCCGGTTCAATATCATTCAATAATTCAAGGCAGCCGTGATATTCGGGAAGTTTTTTAAATAACTGGGAACCTATTCCGCCGTCTAAAATCAGAATTTGGTTTTGAATTTTTTCTAAAAAAGTCATTTCTTGCCTGCTGTTTCGTTTATTTTCGCGCTAAGAATTTTTAATTCGACCGAAAGTTTTTCGCACTCACTGCCGGTAAACGCCTCATTTTTATTCATTTCCAGAAAACCTAAAAAATTCTTTGAATAAATAAGCGGGAAATAAATGCTTCTGCTTTGATTTTTAAAAATATAAGCGCCCTGTTTAAGTTCGTTGAGAAGAACCTTCATTTCTTTAGTATTATTTTCCTTGGACAGTTTCGCGAAAGTCTCGCCCTTAGTTTCGTAAGTCTTTACTGTAATATTTTTTTCTGAATTATAAATATTCAGAGACACGTGCGTCAGATTGAAATTGGTGCATAATTTTCTGAAAAACTCAAAAGCGAAAGATTCCAAAGAATTGACTTTTATTTCTTTTGTATTAATTGAAATGTCTCGTATTTCAGGTTTTTTTTGAGCAGTCTTTTCATTTGCGGGTTTGATATTTTTCTTCACTTCTTCAATAGGTTTGTGGAAATCATCAGATTTTTTCAAAGGCGTAAGATTCCTGTTTTTCAGCAGAATGAAAAGAGTTTTACCGTTATAAATGAGTAATATGAAAACCGCAAGACAGGCAAGAAGGGCAATGTATTCAAAAATGAGTTTAATAATGATTATTCCGGGAAATTTATATGAGTATATAATCAGTATTTCGAAGCTGTTATCTTTAATTATGAAATATTGGTAATTCTTGCCATTAAAAGATTTTGTTTCGATTTTTTCAACAGATAAAACTTTTTGATTATAGAGGTTTTTAAATTTCTCAAAATCCTGTTCTTCGTTAAAGAGTGATTTTTTGCTTGAAAAAGAAATATTGTTTTCATTCTCAAAGAACATGATTCCCGCGATTGCTTTGTTTTTTTCAGTAACAGTTTTAAAAAAATTCTGTATATGCGCGTTTGTAAGGTCTTGAGCGCCGAAATGCTGTTGAGCGAAGAACTTAATGGTTTTAATTTCCGATTTTATTCTATTCTGGTATTCCACTGAGTAAAAAGATGTTCTCATTACCGTAAATTGATAAATTACAAGCATGGAAATGCATAATAACAATGTCAGTCTAATTGACTTAAATTTTTTCATACCAGGCACCTAAACACTCAGATTTTATTCATTTTTACTTTTTATTGCTTTTTCTGTCAACAAAGTACATATTATATGACAATATTTGATAATATTATTGCTTTTCTGCCAGCAAAGCGCATGTTATATGCAAATTTTTGATAATATTTAACTTTAACAAATTTCTGCAATTTTTTTTACGGTTTTATAATAAAGACAAATCATGCCAAAAAATCACCATATTTTACCTTAAACGCTTGAAATTGCTTGGTTTCGCGTGTAATCTCCCTCAATTAGCCTCACCTAATGTACGATATTTCGAACAGGGATTAGTATAATCTCTGATATGTTCTTTGAAAACACTGATATAGTCTTTGTAGGATGATTATTTTTGGTGTTCCCGTCTTGTGTTCGCCCAGATGCAAGCCTGGAACCAGTACTGTTTACCAGCATCTTGCTGTTCGGTATCAAGCTTTCTGTTTC
>JBFZEW010000079.1:0-9321 GCA_041306665.1 Spirochaetota bacterium
AATTCATAAACCACATAATCTGCCTGATTAATGAAAATTCCGCCCTGGCGTGGAGGATTAACCATTAAAAGGTAAGTGAAAGCTGAACAGATAACCAGCGGAGTTATGATTGAAACAATCAGAGAAATGTAGACTTTTTTCTGAGTAGCTTTGTTCTTTTTGTAATATAGAATTGAATAAATATTTAAACCAATTAGATATAGCAGCGCAATAATATCTGTAGAAAAAGAAAATGCTGTATTCAGTTTTAACATTATACCTGATATTTTAAGAATAAAAAACAATAGTGTAAAAATGATAAAAGAAACGGAAACACCCGGCCAGAATTTATCATCATCAACGTAAAAAATTGTAATGAGATAAAAAAGAAAAAGTCCCAGGCAAAGGTAATAATCCATATTCGCGATCATGATGAAAACGAATGCGAAAATTGCGTAATAAATTGTGAAAGTTCTGTAAACATGAAGTTTGTTTAAATTGTTTTTCTTAATGTTTGCCAGCAGATTAGTCATTCCGCCTTTTTTAATTGAATAAATCAGCAGACCAACAGACATTAGCATCATTGAGATGCCGACAAAAAGCGGCATAATTGCCGGAGAAGAATACCAAAAAGTCTGAACACCGTTGATTTCTTGGTTTCCAATCGGCATTTGCAGTGATTCAACGATTACCCATCCGCTGAATAAAATAAAAATTAAGCTTGCGACAAAATCCCAAATCCGAAGTTTGACTTTGTCTTCTATCATAGATTTCCTCCTTTTTTTTCAGGCATATTTAATACTGTGCTTTAAATTTTTTTTTAAAACGAAATAAATTTCAAACACTTTGTACAATTCAACAAATACTCAGTTTTTTAAACCCCTTTATGAGTTTTTAAGAATTGCTTCGATTTTTAGTATTTAAATTTTAAATCAATATTATTGAACCTGTAAATTATATACAATTTACATTGAAAATACAAATAAAATATTTTTTCGTATATTGTATACATAATACATAATCCAAAATCGAAATACATGTCAATTATTATTTTGATAAAACAAATAAAAAATGCATATTGTATACAAAAAACTCATAATTTTTTATTTGTTTTAAAATGGTTTTTTTATAAAAAAGAGTCGATAGGCAGGAAAATAATTTCAAAAAAAAGGGCGGAATAAATCCGCCCTTTAAATCAATATCTAATAGATTGTGATTATGGTCTAGCAATGCCAAGAGAAGCAGGGTCAACTGTTGCAGTTTTAAGATCCCAAAGTGTCCATGAGAATTTACTTTCATGAGCAGTCATCAGGTCAAGAGCTGCTTTACCTGTTAATCCGTGAGGAAGGTAATACATTTCTGTCATTTTAGTTTTAACAGCGCTAGATTTCATTGCTCTTTTGAAAGCAGCAGTAAGCATATCTTTAGCTTCTTTATTAGTATCTGCTTTTACGCCAATACCAATTGCCTGGTATATTGGTAGATACTGTTTTAGACCAGGATATGCTTTGAAAGCTGAAGTAATTTTAATTTTTTCAATTGTAAAATCACTTGGAGTAAGCATTGCAAGCGGAGTAAACTGACCGCCTTTAATGAAAGGAGCCTGCTCAGCAACAGTTGTAAATACCGCGTCCAATTCACCTGTTAATAAAGCGTTCTGGCATGGACCGCTTCCTGCGTAAGGTACGAAATTAAGTTTGATTCCAGCACCTTTTTCGAAAGCAAGCATGTTGATGTGGTGGAAAGAACCAGCTGTAGAAGCACCAATTTTAATTGTTCCTGGAGCAGCTTTAGCAGCTTTTACAAGATCATCAAGAGTTTTGTAAGCTGATCCTGCTTTTACAGAAACAACTTCAGGAGACTGACCAATCAGGAAATAATCCCAGTTTGATACACGTTTGCTGAACCCGCCCATTACCGGTGCAGTTACGATTGATTCAGAAAGACCAACGATTGTATAACCATCAGATGCTTTACCGTCAGCTTCAAGAAGTCCTGTAGAACCGCCTGCGCCGCCTGTTACGTTAACTACATTGATGTTAACTTTAAGAGCTTTAGCCATTTCAGCAGTTACAACACGGTTAAGAATGTCTGTACCGCCGCCCGCACCGAATACAACGATGTCAGTAATGTCTTTCACTGGGTATTTTGCCCACAGTGTTAGCGGAACTAGAACAAGCATTGCCGCTAGAACAACTAATTTTCTGCTTTTTTTCATTACAAATCCTCCGAAAATTTTTTTATATTAAAAGATTCAATTTTGCTGAATCTTTTATTTCACAATTAAAAAATTTAACGTATATTGTATACATAATACATAATTCAATCAGAATAATTTTGTCAATGAATTTTTATTTTTTTTAATAAATAAAAAATTTTGGATTATTTTTATTGATAATAATGAATTTTATATGACCATTTCTTTGATTTTTGTATAGAAATTTTCTTCAATAATCTCAAAAACATAAACATCTCGAGATTGTTTTTCATCATTAATTTTTTTGAGTTTACCATTGTTATTTATTGAATTAACAATTGAAGTTTTATCATTTGCTGAAAGTCTTTTGTTTTCTGACATTACATAATTTTGAAGGGAGACAAATGCCCGCTTTTTTGCCTGATTTTCAATATCAAGCTGGTTGAATTTCGATCCTGCAGGCTTTATCAGAATAACGATAAAAGTGCTTTTGTCGATAAAACCCTCTTTTTCATATTTTTTTAAAAGCTGGTCTTCCGTATTAACGGATTCAAGCTTAACTTCAGGTTCAACCGTCACGGCGGGTTCTTCATTTCTAATTACAGGTTCCTCGGTAATGCGAATGTCTTTTTTGCAGGAGATAAACATAATTGCTGCGACAGCTGTAAGTAATAATATTTTTTTCATGATTTTTACCTGTTATTTTTTTCTTTCTAAAAAAACCGTGTCAAGATACTGTTTAAGGTTATGCTGTTTAATTCTGTAGACTAAAATACAGCTGTTATCTTCGTTGAAATAACTGTAATATATTTTCCCTTTTCTGAGAAGAAAACTATATTCCGCTTTAAAAATCTCTTTTTCGAATAATTTATTTATCTCGGATTCACTTAAACTGCTGCTGTAACTCTGACGTACGTATTTTTTAACTTCATTTTCGATTTTAGGAAAAAGGATATTATTCGCTTTAATGTATGAATTTTCACGCTGTTTTACGATACTCGTGTTTTTTTTCAAATCGGTTTTTTCAATCGCGTAAACCTGAAAATAATGGTCGCTGATGAAACCATCAGTGAAAAAGTTCATTTCAGTATTTTCATCAAGACGTGGAACCGACTTGCATGAAAATAAAATAATGCAAAATATTGCCGTTATTACTGTTTTCTTCATATTTAAAAAGTAAGGGGATTTTATCCCCCTTTGTCTATTTTTTTAACAAGTTAATTATTTCCTGAATTTTATCAGCTTCATCGTGTTTTGGATCAATTGCAAGGACTTTTTCAAAATTTTCGACAGCTTTGGAACTGTTTTTTAAATTTCTGTAATATATCATTCCCATTTCATAATGAGCCTGATAATATTTCGGGTTAATCTTAGTTGCTTTCTCGAAATTCTGCACAGCGTTATCATAGTCCTGCATGTCACGGTAAACAAGACCCACTTTATAATAGCATAATGAATCCATTGGTTTGAGATTTATCGCGCTTTTATATGAATCAACTGCGTCTGAATACATTTTTGCTGCGTGAAACGTGTCGGCAAGATTAAACTGCGCTTCAAACGATCTTGGATTATTCGAAATAGCGCTCTTGTAATTTGAAATTGCTCTTTCGTAAAGATTGTTTTTCTTGTAAAGCTTTCCAAGATTGATGTAAGCATTCGCGTAATTCGGATTTTTCGCGATCGCCTTCTCGTAATAACTCATCGCGGTGGTTTCATCATTCATA
The DNA here is from genome assembly GCA_041306665.1 of Spirochaetota bacterium. Lineage (GTDB taxonomy): Bacteria > Spirochaetota > UBA4802 > UBA4802 > JAFGJZ01 > JAFGJZ01. The sequence goes on from JBFZEW010000079.1 coordinate 3,901, forward strand.
CCTTCGTGGGCTTTACCGATTTCATACAGAGTAGGGGCATCATCGGGTTTGATTGATATTGCCTTGTTAAATTGCGCAATCGCTCCCGAAAAATCTTTTTTCGTGCTGGCAATAAGTCCCATGTTAAAATAGGCCTGTGAATAATTAGGATCAAGATTAATTGTCTTTTCGTAAAAGGTTGTAGCATTCGACAATGAACCCATGTCGTGATAGGTTTCGCCTAATTTAAAAATTGTATCGGGATTATTAGGTCTCAGCTCTTTATCTTTACTGAAATATTTCAATGCTTCATCGTAGTTTTTAGCCACACGGTAAATGTCTCCAAGATTGAAATATGCCCTGTCAAGAGACGGATCCTGTTCAATCGATGTTTTCAGGTCTTTAATCGCCGCGCTTGTATCTTTTAATTTAAGAGATGACAGCCCTTTTGAATAATATGCTTTAGGAAATTCGGGCTGAAGGTTGATGGCCGTGTTGAATGATTTAATCGCCTGCGCGTATTTTTCCTGATCGTAATAGATTAAACCAAGTCTGTAGTGCGCTTCCGCGTTTTTAGGATTTGCTGCGATTGCCTGCTCGAATGCTTTTTTCGCTTCATCTTCCATCTGCTGATTGTAATATATTCTTCCCATCCAGTAGTTTGAATAATCGTCGTTTTTATCAGCTTCGACCGCCTTTCTGTAAGATTTAATCGCATCGTCGAATTTTTTTTCGGATCTGTATTTATCTCCAAGTTCACGCCATTTTTTCGCGTCAGCGTTAGCGGATTTATTGGCGTCATCCGGTTTAGGTACGTTTGAATTGTCGGTAATATCGGCAGCATCGTTTATTTTATCATTTTTAGTGTTTGTTTTTGTATTCGTTGAGTTATTTGCCGATTTATTATCAGTACCGTCTGTTTTCCCGTCAGAATTTCCGTTATCAGCGGAATTTCCGTCAGAAGTATTTTTTCCGTCTGAGGAAGAATTATCAGAACCGTTTTTATTTTTTGCCGCAGCTTTATTGGCTGCTTCAAGATTTTTCTTCGCCGCCAGATATTTATTCCGAAGGTTTTTGTTGTTGTAGTCATACTGAAGAGCGTTACCGTAACTGTCTACGGCTTTCTGGAAATTATTGTCGAGAGCGTGAATGTCTCCCATTCGCTCGGCTGCTCTGGAATCGGTCTTATCAACGTCTAAAGCATCCTGAAATGCACCCAAAGCTCCGTCTTTATCATCCATGCGGATTAAAGATTCGCCGACGCCCCGGTAATATTTGCTTTTTTTAGGGTCAATTGAAATTGCTTTTTTATATGCGCCTTCCGCGTCATTGTATTTATTCGCGTCATGATAAATGTTGCCGAGATTGTACCATGCTTCGGCATTGTTAGGATTAAGCTCTGTTGCTTTTTTTGCTGTGCGTATCGCGCCTTCAACATCGCCTTTTTTCAGCAGCTGCTTCGCGAGGTTGTAATACGCTTCAGGATCATTCGGATCGGCGGATATCGCTTTTTGATATTGTCCCTGCGCTTTTTTATCGTCCTTTTTCTCGTCATACACGTTTCCAGCTTTGTTGTATGCCGTTGGCTTTCGGGGTTTTAGTTTCTGAGCGCGTTCATATAATTCAAGCGCTTTATCGTAGTCGCCTTTTAAAGCATAGGCATGACCCATTTCAATCATAGCGTCATAATTTTCAGCGTCGAGTTTCAGAATTTTTTTATAATAATCAATCGCTTTGTCAAGATCGCCGTATTCTTTATATAGATTTCCGGTTTTCATCAGCAGATCAATGTTATTTGAATCTGTTTCCAGCAGAGTTTCATAGGCCTGGATCTGCTTTAATCGCAGATTCTGAATTTCATCAATATTGTCTCCGCTGAAATAATAATAACTTCCTAATAAAAGAAGTATAATGAGAGCTGCTGCAGCTCCGTATTTTACAGGTCTGTAACGGTCGTAGTACATGTTTCCTCCAGATTATTTTTACAGATCATCATCGTCTCTGTAGATGTCTTCAACTTTTTTTACTGTTTTTTTATCTTCATGACCCGCGCCCTGGTCGTCATTGGTACGCTCAGTCGTTTTAAGCACTGCTCCGCCAAGATGCAGAGCTTCTTCTATAGATATGTCGCTTCCGACGGGCGGAAGAATAAAGTTCGGATCTTTCAGCAGCTCAATGGCGCGCTTGATTTTTTCATACTGAGGATCTTCAGGCGCAATGTTAATGTAGGTTTGCCAGTTATCGATTGTTCCCTGTTTGTCGCGCAAAAGCATCAAATAGGTGAGACCCACATGATAATACGCGAATTTAAACTGATTGTTTTTGTTGTACGCGACGAAAAAATGATTAATTGCCACATTCGGAAGGTTTTTGTAATAATATGCCTGTCCGATTCTGAAATTATCTTCAGCGCTGTCCGGATTCAAATCTATCGCTTTTTTGTATAAAGTTATTGCAGTGTCATATTGTTTTCTTTCGAAAAATATATCGCCGAGATATGAGTAGGCGAGCTGGTTTTCGGGATTTTCTTTAAGTTCCTGCTGAAGAAGTAGTTCCGCCATGTCGAATTTTTTTTGGAAAAAAAAGGAAAGGGCCTTTTTGAACGTTTCGCTCTGTTTTTTTTGCGTTACTGCCGTATTCTGAGCGAATGAAGGCTGAAAACTATATCCAGCTGTAATAAGTAAAATAATAATAAAAAGTCTGTATTTAAATGTTTTCATTTGTTCACCATAATAATATCGGATTTTCTGTTCTTTCTTTAAAGTAATATGAAAAACAGAATTTTCAAAATTTATGTATTATATGACAGTATTCGGCCTAATTTGTTCCCATTTTTTTAAAAAATCAATCAACATTTGCAGAATAATTTAAACTTGTCGAAATTTGAGGCACAGAATTGAGGCTTAATGTAACTTTTAATTTTAATTCTGAATTAAGAACTGAAAATACTTTTTTCTTCGGTTCATCAATTAAATCATTATGTTTTTTCGTGTATTCATTTAAAATTGAATTATCAACATTTATGAGATAAGTTCGTGTTTCTCCAACTGCAAGTGAAATTGAAGAAATATTGTCGGCTATCGGGAAACTGGCTATTTCCCTGTCAAATTTATCATTAATGGTTATTTTACCTACGCTTAAATTTGAAAATGCAATTTCTGTATTTTCATTTTTTTTATTAACGATATTTACAGTTACGGTATGTTTTTTCGGTAGAGAATTTATTGACAGAATATATTCAATTCCCTGTGAACCAATGGATACGGATTCATATTTTTTATCACGGTCTATCGCCGAATAAAAAATTAGGATAGCTATGATGAATACAATATCAAGTAAAAGAATATTTCTCGAAAGCTTTTTCTTTTTGCGGCTTGATTCAGGCATTTGACCTGATTGTATTTCATTCAGTTTCTGCTGTAATTTTTCGCTATGCGGTCCGTTTATCATAATAATCTCTTTCTGAACCCTAATTTTACGTTAAATTAAATTCAATCATTTTTTATTTTCAGACAAAAAAAATTTTTTCAATTTCAGATTGAAATTTAAATTTAGCTGCCGGAATTTTCAGAAATGTTTTTTTTCAGAAAAGTTAACGCGATATCAATTGGAAGCGGACGGGAGATGAAATATCCCTGAATGTAATCGCATGAAAACGCGGACAAAAGCTTGAATTGTTTTTCAGTTTCAATTCCTTCGGAAATTATGTTAAGCCCCATTTTATGAATTAAACTTATCAATGATTCAACTACGACGAAACTTTCACCAGAATGTTCAATGTCATTGATGAATGATTTGTCGATTTTAATTGTATCAAAAGGCAGTTTGTTAAGATAACTCAAGCTGCTGTATCCTGTGCCGAAATCATCAAGCGCGAGGCGAAGTCCAAGGTTTTTCAGAGACAACATGATTTCACGCGCTCGGTCAAACGATTCGATGAACAGGCCTTCAGTAATTTCAAGTTCAAGCCATGAAGGTTTTATGCCGGTTTTTCCGATTATTTCTTTCACATCAGAAATAAAATTAGGATGATTAAGCTGAACCGGACTTACATTAACGCAGATGAAAATATCTGATTTTAATTCAGTGTTCCATTTCAGAATTGTTTCGCACGCTTTTTCAAGAATGAAGTTTCCGATTTTATGAATTTCACCGATATTTTCTGCCATTGGGATGAATATGTCAGGCGGAATTTTTTCATCTTCGGATGTCGTCCATCGTACAAGTGCTTCAAACGCTGCAACTTTACTGTTGGCAATTTTATAGATAGGCTGAAAGTTCAACGTCAGCTCATTGTTTATAAGAGCTTTTTTTAATTTATTCTGAAGAATGAATCTTGATAGCAGTTCATTTCTAATCGATTCATCAAAAAGCTGATATGAATTTCCGACTTTATTTTTCGCGCTTGCAAGCGCGCTGTTTGAATTTTTAATCAGTTCTTCAGGATCATTCGCGTCATCCGGATAGATTGACACTCCAATGCTGACAGTTGTGGATAATTCATCCTGCCCGATTTTTTTTGAACTGTGAAAGATATTCATTATTTTATTAATGAAATCTTCAATTTTTTCACCATCCTGAAAGTAATAAAGAATCGTGAATTCGTCCCCTCCGGTTCGGGAGAGAAAGTTTGTTTTAGACGTTATTATTGAAAGCGAGATTGCGATATCATCAAGAAGCAGGTCACCCGCGGCAAAACCGAGAGTATCATTAATAAGCTTAAAGTTATCTATTTTAATAGCGATCGCGGCAAGTTTTTCGGAATTACCGTCAGAACGCAGCAGAAACGCGGGAAGTTTCAATCTTAACGAGTTGATATTCGGCAGCTGGGTTACAGAGTCATAGTAAGCGAGATAGTTAACTTCATTTTCATATTTTTTAAGTTTTGTAATATCTCTAGCGGTTCCGATAATTCCGGTTATTTTTCCGCCAGCGATCTGCGGAACAAGAATTATGCTGTAAGAAAAAATGCTGGTAATCATTTCAATGTCATATATTTCTTCGATTACTATTTGTCTTTTTTCAATAACCTGGAGATGCAGCATTTCGAGAATTGCGAGCGAATTTTTTGGAATTTTAAAATCATTGATGTGTTTTCCGATAACATGCAGTTCGTCTGTTCCAAGAATATCCAGCATTCTTTTGTTTGCATTAACGAATTTTAAATCTTTATCAAGAAGATAAATCATGTCAGGTGAGTTTTCAATCAGGTTGCGGTATTTTTCTTCGGTTTCGTTGTATTTTTTAATTGAAAAAGAAATTCTTCCGATCATTTCGGTGAAAGAATTATAAAGGCTGTTTACTTCGGCAATGTTGCTTTCAATTTTTACTTCAGGAACAGTCAGGTTGTTTAATGAATTTAATTCAATATTTTTGAAAACGTCAGTTATTGTTTCTACAGGTTTCGAGATTTTTTTTGAAAGCCTGTTTGAAAAGATCGGA
>JBFZEW010000080.1:0-5270 GCA_041306665.1 Spirochaetota bacterium
ACTTACTGAACAGAATAATATCGCAAAGAGGATAAAGCTAAAAGTTTTTTTCATTCTTTTATAATATCATATGCTTCATGAAATTAAAACAAAAATTTCGAGACATATAAGAAAAAAAACAAATTCAAATTTAGTTATAAAATATTTTACAAATAATCACAATTTGTAATACGACTTATACCAGTCAACAAATCTTCCGAGACCTTCTTCAATGGATGTCGAAGGCTTATATCCTGTTACGCAATTCAGATTGTCGATATCAGCATAGGTCATGTAGACATCACCGGATTGCATTGGCTTGAAATTAATTTTTGCTTTAATACCGATTTTCTCTTCAAGAACATTTATAAAATGAATCAGCTTTTCCGGTGAATTGTTACCAATGTTAAAAATCCTGTACGGAGCCCAGCTGTCCGATGAACTGTTTTTTTCATAATTCCATTTTTCGTTTTTTTCCGGCGCCAATGGAACCAGTCTTATAATACCTTCTACGACGTCATCAACATAAGTAAAATCACGAAGCATGTCGCCGTTGTTAAACACATCAATCGGGTTGCCTTCGAAAATCGCTTTTGTAAAAAGAAAATATGCCATGTCAGGTCTGCCGAAAGGACCATATACAGTAAAAAATCTTAATCCTGAAGTCGGAATACCGAATAAATGCGAATAACAGTGAGCCATAAGCTCATTACTCTTTTTAGTAGCCGCATAGAGAGAGACAGGATGATCAACATTGTCGTTTTCGCTGAATGGAATTTTTTTGTTCATCCCGTAAACCGATGATGATGAAGCGTAAATAAGATGCTTAACAGGATAATTTCTGCAGCACTCAAGAATGTTCAGAAAACCTGCCATGTTTGACTGAAGATAAGCGTCAGGATTTGACAAGCTGTAGCGGACTCCCGCCTGCGCGGCGAGATTAACCACAAAGTCAAATTTTCCGTCAGCAAAAACTTTAATCAGAGAATTCTTATCAGAAAGATCGCATTTAATGAATTTAAAATCCGGGAATTCCTTTTCAAGAGATGAAAGTCTGTCATGCTTAAGTTTTACATCGTAATAATCATTTATGTTATCAATTCCGGTTACATCATAACCCGCGGAAATAAGTCTTTTAGTTAAATAAAATCCGATAAATCCGGCACTGCCAGTAACAAGAATTCTCATAGTTCACCATTTTAAATATCGTTATTCGAAAGAAGATTCTGAAAATAAACTCAGATTACAATTATGTGACATTCGTATATCATTGTATTTATAATCTGTAAACAAATTTATTTCGGTTATTATCAAAATTAGCGTTTGAGATTTATGATTTTTTCTTTGCAAACTTAATGCACTATCTTCTATAAGAAGGGATTTTTTTTGACGCAGTAACCGGCTTCATTCTCGGCATTGTACTCAAAATCAATAGTAATAAGTTCAGTATTAATGCCGGGATACATTTCAAGCTGTTCCCTGTCAACATAGAGTATTACATCGCCGAATATCATATTAAAAGAACCGCTCTGTACAGCTGCCATATATTTTCTCCCTTTCACGGTATAGATACATTATATCACCCCTTATTAAATTACAACCCAAAAAATTAAAATATTTGCGATTTTTAAAGGAGGCATTTTTGACTATTTACTAATTATTTTATTGAATTTTTAACCATAATGATATATCATCTTAAATGTTATTATAAAAAATAAATCTCAGGAGAAAAAAATGCTTGGTAAATTTTTAAAAAAAAATGACACGGTACTGCCACCGGTAATCAAAGAATTTGAATGTTCAGATGTTGAATCAATCCAGAAATCATTTGCCACGCACATGGTATACTCTCTCGCAAAAGATGAATATTCTGCGACAGACAGAGACATATATGAATCAATCGCATTGACAACGCGCGACAGATTGATTGAGCGATGGATCAAAACACAGCAGACATATTACGATAAAGACGCCAAACGCATTTATTATCTTTCAATGGAATTTCTTGTAGGCCGCACGCTCGGAAACGCGCTGATAAATCTTGACATTTACAACGAAAGCGATAAAGCCATGCGGCAGATCGGATATGAACTTGAAGACCTGCGCGAAATTGAATGGGATGCTGGACTCGGTAACGGCGGTCTCGGCAGACTCGCCGCGTGTTTCCTTGATTCAATGGCGACAATCGGCTATCCGGCATATGGATATGGAATACGTTATGAGTACGGTATTTTCTTCCAAAGAATTCATGACGGATACCAGGTTGAAATGCCGGATAACTGGCTGCGTTATGGAAATCCATGGGAAATAAGCAGACCTGAATATTTATTCCCTGTCCGATTCTACGGCAAGGTCAATACAATTGTTGAAGGGAAAAAACAGAAATCAGTATGGAACGAAACAGATGAAGTAATGGCAATGGCATTTGACACTCCGGTGCCTGGTTACAACAATAATACAGTAAATACAATGAGACTTTGGTCAGCCAAATCGACACGTGAATTTCATTTTCATCATTTTAATGACGGTGATTATCAGAAAGCAATTCAGGACAAGGCGCAATCTGAAACTATTTCAAAGGTTCTATATCCGAACGATAACGTATCTCAAGGAAAGGAACTTCGTCTTAAACAGGAATACTTTCTTGTAAGCGCGTCTTTGCAGGACATTATACGCCGCTACAAAAAAGATCATCAGGACATGTCAAAGATGCACGAGAAAGTCGCTATTCAGCTGAACGACACTCATCCTGCTCTCGCGATACCGGAACTAATGCGGATTCTCGTCGATGAAGAAAATCTGGACTGGGACAAGGCGTGGGATGTAACAACAAAAACATTCGGCTACACGAATCATACAGTTCTACCTGAAGCACTTGAAAAATGGTCGGTAGGATTAATTTCAAAAGTACTTCCGCGTCATCTTGAAATAATTTATGAAATTAATCACCGTTTCCTTGAAATCGTGAAAAAGAAATATCCTAAAGATGTGAAGCATCTCGGAATAATGTCAATCATTGAAGAAGGTGAACATAAAAACGTCCGAATGGCCAACCTTTCAATTATAGGAAGTCACTCCATCAACGGCGTGGCGGCTCTTCACACTGATATTCTTAAACAAAGTGTTTTTAAAGAATTTTTTGAAATGTGGCCTGAAAAATTCAATAATAAAACAAACGGTATTACACAAAGACGATGGCTTAAACTCTGCAATCCAGGACTTTCCGATCTCATTACGAAATACATTGGTACAGGGTGGATAACAGATCTGTTCAAACTTAAAGATCTTGAGAAACACATCAATGACAGAGATTTCAGGGAAGCATTCTGCCGAATTAAAAAGCAGAATAAAATCGCATTCGCTCAATACATTAAAAAGGCAAACGACATTGATGTTAATCCTGATTCAATATTTGACTGTCAGACAAAACGCATTCATGAATACAAACGACAGCTCATGAACATTCTGCACATCATTGCATTGTACAACAGAATAAAAGACCATCCGACAGCGGAGATTGTTCCGAGAACTTTTATTTTTTCAGGAAAAGCCGCGCCTGGATATTACATGGCAAAACTTGTAATCAAACTCGCGAATGCTGTTGCGAAAATTGTCAATGACGACAAAGATGTTAACAACAGACTGAAAGTTGTTTTCATATCGAACTACTCAGTTTCAATTGCTGAAAAGCTGATTCCTTCGGCAGACCTTTCCGAACAGATTTCAACTGCCGGCATGGAAGCATCGGGAACAGGCAACATGAAATATGCTTTAAACGGCGCTCTTACAATCGGTACTCTCGACGGAGCAAACGTTGAAATGCTTGAAGAAGTCGGTGATGAAAACTTTTTCATTTTCGGTCTGAATACCGAAGAAGTGAATCGTTTAAAATATTCAGGCTATAATCCGCGCGAGTATTATCATAAAAACGGGGAATTGCGCAGAGTCATTGACATGATCGAAAGCGGAATATTCTGCCCTGAACAGCCTCAATTGTTTCAGCCGATTACAAAATCACTGCTTGATTACGGCGATACATACATGCTGCTCGCCGACTTTGAAGCATACATTAAAACACAGGAAAAAGTTTCTGAAACATTTAAAGATAAAGAGAAATGGACTACAATGGCAATTTACAATGTCGCCAGAATGGGCAAATTCTCGACAGACAGAACAATCAAACAATACGCCGAAGAAATATGGGGAGTTAAACCTGTAGAAATTAAGATCAAGTAACATTTAATTAAAATTACCTCCAAAATTAAAAGCAGGGATGCATATTCCCTGCTTTTTAAGGATATTCCCGATGAAAAAAATTATTATTCCTCATTTAATTCTATTATCAATATTGTGTACAGCATTATCTGCAGCGGACAAAACCGATAAATCGAAATATATTTACGCGACCACTGAAGACGGCCGGCTGATAAAAGTTTATCCTGACGGAAAGTGGGAATCTGAAACTAAAAAAATTTCTGCCGTTGAAATCGATGAAAGTAAGCTTGAAAAATTTCAGATTCCGGAAGGTGCGGTTTCAATTAAAAAAAGTGAAAATTACAAATACAGCATCTACTATAAACCTGAAGACTGGAAAATTCTTAATTATCAGATAAATGAACTTTCTGATACAACAATGGTGAGCACAAACCATGAATGCTATGCCATTGTAATCGCCGAAAGAACTTCGGTTTCACTTGAAACTCTCAAGGAAGCGGTACTAATTAACGCGAAAAAAGCATCATCTGACATACAGACAATAAAATCAGAGTACCGGATTGTTAATGGTAAAAAAATGCTCTTCCTGGTTCTTTTCGGAACTGTAATGGATGCGCCCATTAAATATTATTACTATTTATACTCAGGAGTTGATGGAGCATTTCAGGTTATTGCATTCGCGACAGGAATAAATTTCGTCAATAATGAAAAAAAAATTGAAGAGATTCTAAACGGATTTGCTGTAAATACGAATTAAACCGGTAAATAATCTGTAATCGATTATCCTTGCTACAGATTAAAAATCACTATAACTCTGTGAAGAATTAAAAACAAAGCGAAAATAATTACCGCAGTATCATGAATCCTCCGAAGAACGTAACTGCCCATTTTGCGTTTAATGACTGATCCTGAAATAAAAAGTGAAAAAAGCCCTGCCAGTGATATCAATCCCATTATCGTGAAAAGCTGAAACTCAAAATTAAGTATGACTTTCAGAAAAATATAAGCATGCAGGACAACAAGAATAAAACCTGAAACCGCGAGCACAGGATGCAGATTGCTCCAAATTATGACGA
>JBFZEW010000081.1:0-6883 GCA_041306665.1 Spirochaetota bacterium
TATGGGAAAACAGTTGGGTATATTTTAATTGTGAAAAACTCAATTCATATTCGATGAGTACTATTAAAAAAGATTTTGTCAAAGACAAATCAGATGTACTCTCTGAAAAACGTTCAGATTATAATGAATTTTTTTTCGAGAAAAATAAATCACTTTTCATGAGGATTCCTGTAAGTTATTTTATCAAACTTTCTCTTGCTGAATTTTATTTCGAAACATTTAGATCACATGAAAAAATATTTAACGATCTGACAGTCACTTTAAATAATTTCATTAGCGACAATACTTCTCCGGAATCTCTTTCGCTCTACATTTGCCGTGCTGACAAAGATAACTCGATTGGTGAATCAATTGCTGAGGAAACTTCGCTTCGCTTTTTAATGTCATATCTATCCATCAGATACGGAAATGAAAAACTCGGAGTCAAAGCCTCAGGTCAGGAATGCGATATTTATTTCTCTCCTCATGTGCCTGTCAGACAAAAACTTTTAAGCCGGTCAATACCGGATAGTTTTTACAGAGAGCTATTTATGAATCCATGTCTTTCAGGATGGAATCACGGAGAATTAAAAAAAGAATATATGTCGCTTTGTCACATGTCATTAGGCAGAAGTTATTTAAATACATTAATAAAATTAAAGGATTCAGGAATATTATCCGGCAATATGATAATGATGCCGGATATTTCCAATGTTTCGCTGGGTAATAATGGGATACATATTAGTATAGGATCAGATTTTCTGTCGAACGAATTTAAAAAAGGAATCACAGTAAATGATTATCATGAAAAGGCTCTTGGCGATTTAATGATTAAAATTATTGAGCATTTTCTTCCGCTTTTCCCTGGATATTATTCCTCAGCACCTTATAAAACAACGCAAAACGAATTCCGTCCGGAAAAAAGAATGGGATTTCTTCCGCATGAATTGGATTTTTTTCACTTGAGAATTTTCTGGAAACGCTGGAAGCAGAAAGTAAAAAAAAATAAATTCGGGAATAAATCAATATTCAAAGCCGATTCTGATTTCAATTTTTTCATTGAAAACTTTTCTAAATTAAGCGGAGATTTTTTAAATGACCACCGTCTGGTTGATTATCCTGCTGCTTTTTTAAGCAGCGATTTATATTGTCCATTGAATGGTGTATTCGGTAATGACATTGAATTTAAAAAACATCTTCATGGCATGGGCATGTGCGATAAAGATATGTCACTCTACCTTCTTTGTAAACTTCGTGAATTCAGAAATGTTGGTTTTTCAGGATTTGAAGCCCGCTTTTATTCGCTGTTTGAAAATTTTAATAATGATATGAAATTTGCCGTTAATCTTCAGCAGCTGCTGCAGATGCTGGCATATAAATATATTAAGGAATTTCAGATGCGTCACTATGATATCCTGTCCGATCCATTTACTGAAAGTGAAAGAAGATATGTCTTTTTCAGTAGTGCTGTTGGTCTGGAGACATTAAATTTTAAAATAGACAGCAACAGTTTTCTGCAAAAAAGAATTCTATTAAATGTAGTGAATATCAAAAAAAGTAAAAAATATAAGGGCTTTTATAAAATTCCGCATAAAAACTATATGCGCGCATTAATTTCAACAATTGAAAAAGATGCAGCTGATATAATAATAAACAATAATTTTTCTCAAACTATAGCTGATTTGAAGTCCAGAGTTGAATTGCCCGATAAGAATTCATCCGTTTCGAAAATAACAAAAGCAATACTCATGAAATCTGATAAAAGAAAATCTTTGAAATATACACCCGATGATTTCAATATGGATGTTGAGAAATTTTATAGAGATACATTGAAAAATATTCATCTTAATGAAGCTGTTGAAATTTTAATAATGAAGATAAAAAAACATGAACAACAAATATTATCGAATAATGAATTTACTGATATTTTATCGGATTGTTTCCTGGAAATAGATATAAGTTCTATTCTTAAACATAAAATGAAAAAAATTTTAAACAATAAAAACACAATTGATGACATTACATTTATTCTGAAATTATTATCAGTTGTTGTATATATTGAAAGGAATGAAAAATGAATCATCAATATGTCCGTCTGTGCGACAACAGAATTATGACTGAAAAGTTATTTGCAGATACAATTATCAGATTTTTATATTCGGAAGAAAGAGAAACTGAAAATTTTTTTATTAAAGCATTTTCAGGAAAAATATTCAATGACCTGCTGGGCTTTTTGAATTTTGACATTCCGTTTATATCTTCACTTTTAAATAAGGATTTTCTTGAAAAAAACGGTCTTAATAGTGATGAAGCTGTACATAGCATTGATTTTTACAACACTCCCAGGAAAATATTTGAACGTCAGATCAGATATTGGAAATTCAGGCCAATGTGCGAATCAATGGATGCTATTGTCTCTCCGGCTGATTCAAAAATAATTACAGGATCGCTGCTTGAAACACATCTCCTTTATATTAAGAATAAATTTTTTAAATTAGATGAACTAATTGAAAAAACTGAATATATTGAAAAATTCTTCGATGGTGATTTTGCTATTTTTAGATTAACACCGGATAAGTATCATTATAATCATGTACCTGTTTCCGGAAGAGTTATTGACTTCTATGAAATTGATGGAAGATATTATTCATGTAATCCCGCCGCTGTATCAAAAATTATAATACCATATTCAAAAAACCGCAGAATAGTAACAATAATCGATACTGATGTTGAAAATGGATCACAGATCGGAATTATTGCATTCATTGAAATTGTGGCATTAATGATAGGTGATATAGAACAATATTATTGTGAACAGTATTATGATAACCCGTCACAAATCGAAATAGGAATGCACCTGACGAAGGGATCCGTTAAAAGCAGATTCAGACCCGGCAGCAGTACTGACATTATTCTTTTTCAAAAAAATAAAATAAATTTTTGTGAAAAAATAATAGAAAACAATTCAAACAGGATGGTTGAGTCAAGATATTCAAAAGCATTTAATCAAAATCTCGTAGAAACTGAAATTAACGTAAGAACGACTATAGCATTTAGGAAAAAAATATGATATCAAATATTATTATAGTAAGTGGTTTATTTGTTTTTTTATCAGCAATTATCATCTGGTCTTTTTATAATCTTCCGAAAGAAAAGTATCAGTTTATTGCGGCAGTTCCAAGTTTTAAAACCCATGAAAAATGGGTAGGAGTAAATTATACTTTTTATGGATTAATATCTGCTTCAGCGGCTGCTTTGGGTGTAACCATATTTTATTTATTAATGATACTTCCCGGATACAGTTCCATTATGATAATAGCAGTGCTGCTTCCGATTTTTATGTCAGCTATTGCATCTGCGAAAATTCTTGCATCATTGGTAGAAAAGAAAAAAAATGTACTTTCTGTCGGCGCGGCTTTATTTACCGCTTTTTTGATTTCTCCGATAGTGACATTTGCAGTTAATAAATATATGTCGCCATTTTACGGTAAATCCATAGATTTCATTTTTTTTCTGACATCCGCTTCAGTTTCTTTTTTATTCGGAGAAGGAATGGGAAGGCTCGCCTGTGTGAGTTTCGGGTGCTGCTACGGAAAGCAAGTGAAAACACTAAAAGGTGTATTGTATAAAATCTTTTCAGTATTTTTCATAAGATTTACAGGTGATACAAAAAAAATATCATACGCATCAAATCTTCAAGGTAAAAAAATAGTACCGATTCAGATTATCACTGCTTTTATTTATATTTTTTCCGGATCATTATGCATGTATCTGCTCCTGGATGGGCGTGTAATGGCATCGTTTTTAATTTCATCGCTATGTATTTTCGTGTGGAGACTTCTGTCTGAATTTTTGCGGTGTGATTACAGAGGCGGCGGAAAAATATCCGTATATCAGATTTTTTCTGTTATTTCGATTTTTCTAGTCATACTTATTTCTTTTACATGTAATATTTTTAGTTATAATGATTCACAAAATTATGAAATTTATTCAGCTATTCTGAAACTTTGGGATCCGGCGTATATATTAATGATTCAGGGATTATGGATTTTTTGTTTTATATATACAGGGAAAAGCCAGGTTACCGGATCAAAAATTAGATTTCATATAAATGAAAACGAGATTTAGATTCTTTTATATTTCATTTTTAAAACTTCAGAATTAAAGCAGTGAAAAATATTGCTGCTTTAAATTTATAATAACCCAAAAATCAGCTTGTAGAAACATATCCCTGTATTAAAGATGTCATTTAATGCTTAATTTATTTTAAATAATTATAAGGGATGCGCATGAGTGAAAATGAAAAATTTGATATTTCTGAAAATGAAATTAATATATGCCTGAAAGTTCTTGAACAATTATCTAGAGACAGCAGCGGACTTTTATTGTTAAATGAAAATCAGCGTGTTTCTCTGATGAAAACCACCGGTAAAATTTCCCGTCCCGACAGGGATGAGGACAGAAAGCGGCAGAGGGATCTGAAGAAAGCCCGTCAGCACGCTGAAAATAAAAAAAATCGAACTGCAAGGGCGCAGACCGGCATACGCGCGGCAAGAGTTTCTCCTGTATTTACAGCTCCAGTGCGCATGATTGAAAATGAAACAGCGGACACTGACGTAATTAGGAAACTAAATTCACCCGTTAATTGCTATGTCTGCAAAACGGAATTTACTGATGTTCATTTTTTCTATGATTCAATGTGTAAAAGCTGCGGTGATTTAAATTATCAGAAAAGATTTCAGACTGCCAATCTATCAGGACAAACTGCACTTATTACAGGATCCCGCCTGAAAATCGGATACCAGGCTGCGCTGATGATGCTTCGCGCAGGCGCGAGGGTAATCGCGACCACGAGGTTTCCGGTTGATTCAGCGCTCCGTTTCAGCAGGGAAAATGATTTTAACGATTGGGGGCACCGCCTTCATGTATATGGACTTGATTTACGGCACACGCCAAGCGTCGAGATATTCTGCAGCTATGTTGAACAGAGCTATGACAGACTTGACATCTTAATAAACAATGCGGCACAGACAGTCCGCCGGCCGGCAGGATTCTATACGCATTTAATGGAAAATGAAACTGCAGATGTAAATAAATTTGATGATAAAGTACAATCACTTCTGAATAAACATAATGAATGTATTAAGCAGTTGAATACTTACACAAAACAGCTGTCTGCAGACAGTTCTGCATTGAGTGTGAACTGGGAAGTGAAGATGCCTGGTATTGGACTTCGTTCATCTGCGGCACTTTCGCAGATTCCATATGCCTATGATCATTCTCTTGATACAAAAGAAGTTTTTCCGGAAGGTAAGCTTGATGCTGATCTTCAGCAGGTTGATTTGCGTAAAATAAACAGCTGGCGTCTGCGGCTTGGTGAAATCCAGACTGGAGAAATGCTTGAGCTTCAGCTTGTAAATGCTGTCGCTCCTTTTGTGCTGTGCAATAGATTGTCACAAATGATGAAGCGTGAGAATACCGGGCAGAAGCATATTGTGAATGTTTCCGCGATGGAAGGAAAATTTCACCGTTTCAAAAAAGCAGACAGGCATCCGCATACAAACATGGCAAAAGCGGCTCTTAACATGCTGACCCACACCTCCGCATCCGGACTTGCTGATCATGGTATTTTCATGAATGCAGTTGACACGGGATGGGTGACTGATGAAGATCCGGCTCATCTGTCAGAACTCAAACAGAAACTGCATGATTTTCAGCCGCCGCTTGATATTGTTGACGGCGCCGCAAGAGTATGTGATCCCTTTTTCGATGGAATAAATACCGGTAAACACTGGTGCGGAAAGTTTCTAAAAGATTATTTCCCGATCGACTGGTGAAAAAAATTAAAGTTTATTTATTATGCTGTTTGATATTTCGCATCGATTGTCGATAAATATATAAACATGTATTGACTGTATTTTCATTCCTGATTTGCTTTGAATTTCTGTGATCAGACAGCTTTTAGTTGTGACAAGTCTGGAATTTACATGTATTTTAAATATCCGATATTAGTGATATAATTAAAAAATTTTTGGAAAAGAAATGTATAATATAATTTTCAAGAAAGGTGCAATAATGATTTTATTATCAGCATTATTCGCGTTGCCGGCTTTTTCAGCACCGGAGAATGAAGTCTGGTGCTATTTAATGGAGCATGAAATAACAAAATTCAAGGGAACTGAACCTATAACAGATCTTTTCCTTTTTAGTGCTCAAATTGATTACAAAGGCAATTTGTACGGATTTTCAAAAAAACCTGTGTTACCGCCGGGTTCTAAAAATATGAGAATTCATCTTGTAGTAACTCTTTTCGGAAATGCGACTTTAATGGATCTTGTGCTGCAGCCGGATTCACAATATCAGAAAAAACTTATATCTGACATTGTTAAATTTTCAAAAGATTATGATGGAGTTCAAATTGATTTCGAATCGATTCCAAAAGAAATGGGAAATAATTTCACTCAGTTTCTGCAGACTTTGAAAACCAGTCTCGATGCTAAAAAAATATTTTCAGTCGCGCTTCAGGCAAAAAGAAATAGCGTTAAAAACGCCTTCGATTACGCGTCTATTGGTAAAATCGCCGATAAAGTTCTAGTCATGGCATATGATCAGCATTATTCTACTTCAGAAGCCGGTCCGGTTGCTTCATATAAATGGTGCGAAGAAATTGTTGATTATACTAAAACCGAGATTGATCCGCAGAAAATAATAATGGGAATTCCTCTTTACGGAAGGTCATGGGAAAGTGTTAACTACTCAAAGGCCGTGCGATACACTACAGTTGCTGATTACATAAATAAAAACAGGATTCTGCATAACGGTCATGATGAAGATGAACCGAATATAAAATTCAGCACTACCATTGATGTGACTGTTTATTTTGAAACACCTGAATCTATTAAGA
>JBFZEW010000082.1:0-6213 GCA_041306665.1 Spirochaetota bacterium
TCTGTTTCATGCAGTTCAATGTCAAAATTGTTTTTCAGATTGTTTATGAATGGCAATAGGGAATTATTTATAATTGTCAGGTTGTGGACATCTGACAATAAAGGAATTATATTTATTTTCATTTAGTTTACCTCAATTAATAATATAACATTAATATTATTTTCTTCAAGATAAATTATTTATCGTGCGTAACATGTTTGTATGTTACGCACGGAGGAGATCAATCTTCAGATTCAGGAGAATCAATGAGTTGAGAAACATCAGGGTTTTTCCTGTACCGCAGAACATTGAGGATGAAAATGTTCAGTTTGCTGATGATGTTAGGCGGAAGAAGATTTCCATCAACTTCAATTGAGATAACAGGGTAATTGTGTTCTCTCGCCCATGGCGTGAATAATCCTTCAATTACTCTTCCGATAAGGCACGCAAATGGAGAAATGTTAACCACACCTGAATAGTTTTCATCCTTTGATGTTGCCGCAACACCGCTTGAAACCGTGATTTCTGAATTCAATTCATGATTCACGAAATGATCCGCGGCGTTTTTCATGATTTTATCCATGTCATGCGGTGAATCAGGAAGAAGATGACTTTGTTTCAGAGCTTTTTTAACTTTGTTTTCAACAGAGTGTTTCCATAAACTCTCAACTTTAATGAATAATAGGCTTCTATATTCTTTACTGGAAATTCTTAATAAAGGTGAAATCAGTTTAATTCGTTTCTTTAAATCGTAAGTCCGTACAAAGTCAAGATAATGAATCCATTCTCCCACTCCTGCAACTTTTCCAATGATTCCTTTTTTACTGAAAAGATCGATAAGTTCATCGACAGCGAAATCATCGCGTCGCACGTAAATTTCACCGACAATCAGAACTTTCGGACAGTCTTCCATTTTTCTCTTTAATGGAATTTTTGCGATTTCATGTGAAATTTTATTAAGATATGGGATTACTCCCGTAATATTACTTTCTGCAACATTTATCAGCTGCTGCCATAGTTCATGAAATGTTTTCATTGCAGCTTCTGAATCAACAGCGCAGGCTCTCAAAGTTGTCTGAATATCTTTCATCATGTCGCCGATAACCATTCCCCACCATGCATGCTTGGAAAAATCAGGACCAAGTTCTGTATATGAGTTGTCGGCACTAAGTGTAATTACTACCACATTTTCAAGTCTCATATCTTTGAAAAGATTTTCATAGAATACAAAATATTGCCCTGTTCGGCATGGACCTGTTGTAATTGGTACAAACAAAAGATATGTTTCATCTTTACGGTATTTATCTGAAGCAAAATACTGAAGCGCGCTTCCAAGTACAAGATGTGATGGTACACATTCTTTGCCTGATGCATAACTTCTTGCATGTTCAAGTGTGCTTCTATTTGCAACAGGCATTGCTTCAGCATTTATTCCTGTAGATCTTAGAACTGCACCGGTGAGCTGCGTACTTAAATCACCCATGTTTGAAAGAAGAAGCTTTAATTTTTTGTTGTTTTTAATCGGCATGATTTCATTAGTAAAAATGTTTTTTATGTGTATGTTCTGATTGCCTGTGTTGATGAATCTGAGACCGTTATCGTAGCGTTCTTCTTTAATTTCTTTCAGTTTCGATCTGTAACCGTCAATAATGTCAAGGAAGGCCTCAACCCGCGTGTCTATTCCAGCGTCAGCTGAATGAGAATCAAGTTCAAGAATAAGAAAAGGTTTTGTGCCCATCTGCCATTTAATGTAATGCAGCATGAAAGAATCCGGTGCGCAGGAAAAGTTTGTTATAAATGTGATGTATATGTTCGGTTCGTTTTTAATTAAAGATGCTACCTTCATGTTTAACTGTCCGTAATACCAGTACATGTTCGGAAAAATATCATCTTCGCCGAAAGGCAGAATGTCAAATGGAATTATAGTATATCCTCGTGTTGTAAATTTCCGCGGAATACCCATGTTTGCTTCTTTAGTGAATGCATTATAAGGCCGCCCTAATAGAGCTATTACCGGACGGTTTGATTTTTTCGCTTCGGCAAGTGCTTTCTCTCCCAGTTCTTTGGCTTTAATGCTGTATTCTGATTGTTTTTTCAGAGCTGTAGAAAAAGCATTTTTTATTTCCGAATCACTTATTTTTAATTGATCGCCAAGTTTCAGAAAATGCTCCACTGCTTTTTCATCCCCGAACTTGAATGAAACAATTACCGGAAGAAATTTTTCTGCCGGAATATCCGGAAATGCTTTTTCTATATAATATGGAAGAGCCTGTGTGATAGGGCAGAAATTTGCGTGAACATCCTTCTCATGACTCGGCATATCTCTGAAGTGCGGAATAAAGATGTAATCCACTCCCTTGTTCAATACATCCTGTACTGCTCCATGCGCAATCTCGGCAGGGAAACAGTAGGTACTTTCTGCACGGGCAGTTCCGTCAGCATTGACTTCATCGGAAAGTATTGTTTTTATGCCAAGTTCGTTGAAGAACCATGAATAAAAAGGATATAATGAATGGATTGAGAATGCTCTTGGTATTCCAACTACATAATCTCTTTTTTTGGTGAAATCACTTTCTTTCGGAACGCATTCCCCGAAAATAAGTTTATCTCTTTCTTCAATGTAATCTATTACAGTTTCTGAAGAATCAATTTTCTTTCTTGAATTGGAATATTTATTACATCTTCCGCCGAACATGTATTTATGTCCGTTAACAACGAGAACCTGGATAGGGCAGAAATTGTCGCATGCCTGGCATTTAAATTCTCTTTCGTAAATAATTTCCTGATTTATGATTGTATCAATGTCGTAGTCTTTCATGTCCAGAAGATTGTTTTGCATTTTCTGTTTCGCGAGCAGTCCCACTCCGAAACATCCCATCAATTCAGGTGCAGGCGGAACAAGTATTTCTTTGTTAAGAAGCATTGCAAACGCGAGTGGAACTGCAGGGTTTTTAGCGACTCCTCCCTGGAGAAAAATTTTCTTTCCAATCGTCCTGTTTCCGACAACGCGGTTAAGATAGTTAGAAACTATCGATGCTACAATACCGGCAGTTATGTCTTCTTTGCTTGCTCCCTGCTGAATTGCTTTTCTAATGTCCGAGTTGATGAAAGCTGAACAGTGTTCGCCGAATTTAAGCGGAGATTTTGAATTGATTGCGATTGGACCAATATCTTTCGCGGATCCGATATTTAAATCTCCTGCAGCGGATTCTTCGAGAAACGAGCCAGTTCCTGCCGAGCACGCTTCGTTCATTGCATAGTCAATCGGTACCATGTTTTTCAAAAGAACATACTTGGCATCCTGTCCGCCGATTTCAAAAATTGTATCGACATTATTTGCGAAGTAAGTAGTACCCACAGAGTGAGCGATAATTTCATTATATACCCCGCCTGTTTCCAGAAACACGCCTAAAATTTCACGTGAAGATCCTGTTGTGGCCGCAAGTTTAATGTTGATTTTGCCTTCACCGATATCTTCTTTAATTTTCTTCTTAATTTCAACAAGACATTCTTTAAGTGCTTTAACCGGGTCGCCGTGTGTTCTCCCGTAAAAAGACGCGGTAACCTGATCAGTTTCCATGTCAATGAGGCAAGCTTTTGTCGTGGTTGATCCGCCGTCTACGCCGAGAATGTAATTTCTTCCAGCCTGGACTTTTTCAGTTTTAAAGTCAAAGTATTTGACCATGCTTTCATAATTTTTAAGCGGTTCATATTTTTCAAAACGGATAGAATGCGCTTTCATCAGCATTTGAAATTCAGGAAGACTGCTTCCGTTTTTTTCCGCAAGAAATGCGGCGCCGTAAGCTTCGAAATAAGGAGCTTCTTCAGGAATGATGAACTCTATTTCTGGAGCCTTTTCTTTAATGAAGCGTATGATATGTCTGTTTTGCGTTACTCCGCCTGTTAAAATTACCTTTCCCTTTTGAAGTCTTGCGCGCTTTAAAAAATCAACGACTTTTGTCGCCATTACATTGCTCAAAGATACGACAATGTCATTCTTCGCAGCTTCGCGTTTATTCAGTCTGTGAGTACAATCGCTTTTCATGAAAACTGAACATCTTGTAGCAAGATGCAGAACTTTGCTCGAATCAGGAACATTGTTAACGTCATTTAAAACAAGATCCATGCGGCCAAGCTGCTGCTTGAAAAATTCTCCGGTTCCTGAAGCGCATTTGCTTCCAGAAAAGTTATTAATGATTTTATTATTTTTATCAAGCGTATAAACTACAAGGTCTTCACCGCCCATTGATACTATCGCGTCTGCGTTAATTCCTTTTTTTAACAGTCCTGTTTCGATGCAGACAGGCTCAATTGTATTGTTAATGTTAAAAAGAAATCGTCCTTCTGTACCTGTAATCAGACACTTTGTTCCAGGCTGAATGTTCATTTCGGTAATGACTGACTGAAACGCTTTTGTGAAATCACCTTCATGAGCAATAACTTTAGTCCATTTGACAATATCATTTTCAACTGAAACAACTTTTAAAGAAGAAGATCCGATATTTATTCCTATATTCTGCATTAGTTTACCTCATTTTATTCGTTCTTTTATTGAAATTTACTGTTAAAATCAGATGTAAAGATGCAAGAAAAACTCTCCATCGCTATAAATAATTGAATATTGATTTTTTTATTTACATCTTTACCATACTGAAGATGTTCTTGCATTTGCATGGAATTCGTCAAGAAATTTGCGTTTTTTAATCAAATTATCTTAATAAATATACATTCTTTTCTTAAATTTAAATAAGACTTTTAAATTTACTTGATTTTGCGAAGAATCAAGACAAAATATTTGGTAATATAAATTGAAAATTTTCCTTATCAGATCATCAGATGAATTATAGCATGTTTCACAGTGTCAAATGAGGAACTTCTAATGACCAATTTTTATATATTCTCATGTCAGTACAAGTACTGAGTTCGGGAAGGTTTCATAATAAAATGCGCTATTTACCAATAGTAAAAACAAATAAAAGCTGGAATTTGCTGTTTTTGTAATTGACGGAACAGACTGGTGATATTGTTATAGCAGAGAATATTTAATTAAGGATTTTACCTGATGAAAAATTTTATCAGATCAAACAGGAAGATATTAGCGCTGATTTTAATTTATTTTTCAATTTTCATTGCTGCTTCTCTTTTGATAATAATTATACGGATTAAACCATCGAAAGAAGTCAAGGTTCCTTCAGTAACCGGGGAAACATTCTTGAGTGTATATAATCAGCTAGTTCGTAAAGAACTCAAACCTGAAATAAAATTCTATGATGTAATGGACATGGATGACGGCATTATACTTTCACAGTATCCGCCAGCTGGAGCACCGGCGAAAGCAGGCAGCCGTTTCAGAATTACAGTAAGCCGAAACAATCTTAAAGTTGAAGTACCGACATTAACTGGTTCGGAACTTTCTATCGCTAAAAATAAACTTAAAAATCTTCATGTTTCCGAGAAAACAGTGTCTCTCGCTATTGGAACAGTCACTTACATTCCTTCGAAAGACGCCGCGGCACAGGTTGTAATTATGCAGAGTCCTCGTGCAGGCGAGAAAGTTAAACCTGATCAGAAAGTTAACATGCTGGTGTCTCTCGGCGATAGTGCTAATCTGGATGTTCTTCCAGATCTTAAAGGTCAATCAATTGATCTTGCAAATGATTTTTTGAGTTCAAGCCGGGTATCAATTTCACAGAAAATCGTTAAAGCCGATAAAAAGGAACAAAGCGGCATAATTATATCTCAAACTCCTGCTCCGGGTACTAAAATTGATGCAAAAACTACAGTAACTCTCGAAGTTGGGTTTTATGATGTAACGGATCATTTTTATACTGGATACGAGAGAATAAAAATGTCTGTTCCGAAAAGCGGTGATGAAGGGTTGTATGAAGCAGCTGTTATGGATGATATTACTGAAAGAATATGCTTCAGCGCTGTACAAAAAGGCGGAGATGAAATTGAATTTGTATTCTTCAGAACAGGAAATGCCAAGATTATGCTGATGAAAGATAAAAAGGAAATTAAAAAAACAACAGTAAATGTTGATAGTTTTGAATAAAAAAAAGGGACATAATCCCGAAAAAATATATTAATATTGACAAAAAAAGGGGCTGAAGAATAATCAGCTCTTATCTGACAGGAGGAATTTGAAGTGGTTAAAATTAGATTGCAAAGATTCGGCGCGAAAAAGAGTCCAAGTTACCGCGTTGTAGTTATTGATGAAAGAAAAAGAAGAGA
>JBFZEW010000083.1:0-6753 GCA_041306665.1 Spirochaetota bacterium
AATGATTTTAACTGTAAAATTTCTGCAAACTGGAGAATTTCAGCATTATTCATTTTTCATTGTTCGTTATTAATTGCATCTCCTATCTGTATTTATCTGTATTCATCTGTGGCAAAAAAACGTAATCGCCCTCAGAAAAGCAATTTTGAATTTTAAATATTTAATTTTGAATTGTTTACTTTTTTCACCCCTAATCCCTAATCACTCATCACTGTTCACTGTTCACTGATTACAGCTTACTGATTACTGTTTCATTCACTTTTCACTTTTCACCAGCTTTTTCCTCTTGACAACAGCACCCTCTGATAAATATTTGAGCTGTAAAAAGGGTGGTTAGCTCAGTTGGTTAGAGCGCCTGCTCGACAAGCAGGAGGTCGCTGGTTCGACCCCAGTACCGCCCAATTTGA
This sequence comes from Spirochaetota bacterium, assembly GCA_041306665.1. Classification (GTDB taxonomy): domain Bacteria; phylum Spirochaetota; class UBA4802; order UBA4802; family JAFGJZ01; genus JAFGJZ01. The sequence goes on from JBFZEW010000083.1 coordinate 408, forward strand.
TACATGGAGCCCGAAAATGATTAAAGTAACTCTGCCTGATGGTTCGAAAATTGAAGCCGACAATGGTAAAAATTTATATGAAATAATCGGCCAAATCGGAACAGGTTTGCAGAAAGCATCGCTTTTCGCTGCAGTTGATGGAGAAAATAAAGATTTAACATTTGTCCCTCAAAAAGATTTTACTCTTAAAGTCTTTACGTTTAAAAATGATGAAGGCCGTGAAATGTACTGGCATTCGACATCGCATATAATGGCGCAGGCTGTAAAAAGACTTTTTGCCGGCGCGAAGGTGGCAATCGGTCCTTCAATAGCGGAAGGCTTTTACTATGACTTTGACGTGAAAGATAACTTCACGCCTGAAGATTTTGAAAAAATTGAAGCCGAAATGAATTCAATCATTGCAGAGGATATTGAACTTAAACGGGAAGAACTCTCCCGACTGGATGCGATCAAGCTGTTTGAAAAAGACGGTGAAATATATAAAGTTGAACTTTTAAAAGAAATGACCTCTGATACGGTTTCAATATACCGCCAGGGCGATTTTTACGATCTTTGCCGCGGACCTCATGTAATGAGAACTTCTCAAATAAAAGCCGTGAAACTGCTGAAAAATGCGGGAGCATACTGGCGCGGTAATGAAAAAAATAAAATGCTTCAGCGTATTTATGGAATCAGCTTTCCTGACAAAAAAGAACTTGATAAACACATCAATCTTCTTGAAGAAGCAAAAGAACGTGATCACCGCAAAATAGGCAAAGAACTTGGACTCTTCGAATTCAGCAATGAAGTCGGACAGGGACTCGCTCTTTGGACTCCTAAGGGAGGAAGAATTCGTCATGCTGTTGAGACTTTCTGGAAGCGCGAGCATTATAAAAACGGATATGAGCTGGTAAATACACCTCATATCGGACGTTCGCTTCTCTGGGAAACAAGCGGTCACTTGGACTTTTATAAAGAAGGAATGTATTCGCCAATGGATATTGACGGAGAGGATTATTATGTCAAACCGATGAATTGTCCTTTTCATGTAATGTTATATAAAGCTGAAATGAGAAGCTACAGGGATTTTCCCTTAAAATGGGCTGAACTTGGCACTGTTTACCGATATGAAAAGTCTGGAACTCTTCATGGATTGCTGAGAGTGCGCGGTTTTACTCAGGACGATGCGCATTTGTTCTGCAGAGTGGATCAGCTGACTGATGAAATTGCAGAAGTTTTCAATTTTTCAATGAAAATGCTTAAAAGTTTCGGATTTGAAGAATTCAAAGTTTTCCTGAGTACAAAACCTGAAGAGTGCGTTGGTTCTCCTGAAATTTGGGAAAAAGCGGAAACTTCACTTAAAAATGTACTTAATTCCAGCGGAATGGAATTTGAAATAAATGAGGGTGACGGAGCTTTTTACGGTCCTAAAATTGACATACAGGTAAAAGATGCGATCGGTAGATTATGGCAGCTTTCAACAATCCAGTGTGATTTCAACCTTCCTGAAAGATTTGATATTACATATAAAGGCAGCGACGGAAATGAACACCGTCCGATAATGATTCACCGCGCGCTTCTCGGTTCACTTGAGCGTTTCTTCGGTATTTTAATTGAGCACTATAAAGGAGCTTTTCCATTCTGGCTTGCGCCGGTTCAGGCGGTAATTCTGAATGTTAATGAAGAATCAGTTGATTACATCAACAAGGTTAAGACTGATCTGCGTGGAATGGATTACAGAGTAGATACCGATTTCAGAAATGAGTCAATATCATATAAAATCCGTGAAGCAGTAAAAGAGAAAATCCCGTTTGTGGTGGTTGCCGGAAACAAAGAGGTCGAAAACAACACTGTTTCTGTGCGTATTCGCGGCAGCAATGATGCAAAAACAATGACTATTGAGGAATTTAAGGCTCTTTTGCAAAAAGAAGTAAAATAGAAGCGCATAGTTATGTACTGAATATGAATAATGCAGTTATTTTTAAGGGAAATTACGCTTAATTAATTTTTCATTGTTTAAAAATTGCTTGCACGATAAAGTTAGTAGGATAAATATGTCCAGATATAAATATTCCGTGAAAATGGAGGGCAGCCATAGCAGCTAATAATCGTAGAGTCGTGAAGTCAAAAAGCGACCATAAAGAGCATAAAATTAATGACGAAATCTCAGGAGAAAGTGTCAGATTAATATCAGATGGCGATCCTATAGTAATTTCATTAAAAGATGCATTAAAATCAGCTGAAGACGCTAATCTTGATCTTGTAGAACTTTCAATGGCAGCTGACATGCCGATTGTAAAAATCATGGATTATTCAAAATTCAGGTTTGAACAGTTGAAAAAGGCAAAAGATGCTAAAAAGAAACAGAAAGTTGTACATATAAAAGAAGTCAAGATCAGACCAAGCGTTGGTGATCACGATTATGAGCACAAAATAAAGCATGCCCGTGAATTTTTAGAGAAAGGTGACAAAGTTAAGTTCACTATGGTTTTCAGAGGAAGAGAAATTGTTCATACTGAACTTGGAATGAACATTCTTAATGATATACTTGAAGATTTAAAAGAAATTTCTGTCGTAGAAAAAAAGCCTTCGCATGAAGGCAGAAACATGACAATGATACTTTCGCCCGGTCTTGTGGGCAAGAAAATTAAGTGAGGAAAAGATGCCTAAGTTAAAAACAAATAGCGGTGCTAAAAAAAGATTCAAAATCAATAAAAACGGCAAAATAAAACGAGCAAGGGCTTTTAGAAATCACATGCTTGAATGCAAATCCCCTAAAAAGAAAAGGGGTCTCAGAGGAACAGTACTTGTTTCTGCTTCCGATGTTAACCGCATTAAGCGTATGATGCCTTATGCTTAAATTAATACAGAAAGAGGTAACAAATGCCTAGAGCAACAACAGGGAAGGTGCATCAGAAAAGAGCCAGAAAAATCTTAAAAGATGCCAAAGGATTTCGCGGCGCGAGATCAAAACTTTACAGAACTGCTAAAGATGCAAGAAGAAGATCTCTTCAGAATTCATATAAGCACAGAAGAAGAAAAAAAAGAGATTTCAGAATTCTATGGATAGCGCGAATTAACGCTGCCGCGAGAATGTTCGGTGTTTCTTACAGCAGATTGATTCATAATCTAAAAAAATCAAATGTTGATGTTAACAGAAAAATGCTCGCTGAAATCGCGGTTTCCGACATTAAAACATTTGAGTCGCTTGTTAAGCAGGTATCTGCATAATTTTTAATGAAAAATTTCCTTAAAAAGATACGAATAAGCACTGTGATTACAGTGCTTATTCTTTTTTCAGGTACAATTTATCCTTCAGCGCTCGCGTCTCGTAAACTTTACTTTCCGCTGAGCGACAAACCTGAAGTTTCATTATCATCAGCTTTTTATCAGGATGCGGGTCTTGTTTTTACTCCTCAGTTTCTTTTCCCTTTTACATCATCTCTAACGCTCGATTTTTCCTGCGATGTAATTCACAGTTTCAAAGCGGAAAACACTGTTCTTGGCGATGCTGAACTTCAGTTGAATATGCTTCTTCCCGGCAGAAATCGATTTTTTCTTTCATCACTGGCTTTTTCAGCTTTACTGCCGAACGGCCCGGATTCTTCACTGAATACTGACTTCAGGTTCCTTTCGTACGGAAAAGACATGCTATCGGCATCGCTTTTAACGTTAAGCTCTTTTCATAAATTCAGAATTTATACTGAGTTAAAATACAGTTTCATTTCTAGTCAAGATCCGCTGTATCAGGGATTGTACATAAATCCCGTTAAAATGAAAACTTATGAAACTCTTTTTGGATTTAATTTTCAGAATAAAGATGCTTTTTTCTACAAAGATAAGTTAAAAGATGATTTTCTGGTTTTTAATGCGGCTTTTGATTATGCAGTTATGGATTCCTTTTTCGCGGGTGTCGTTTTCAGCAGCATTCTCTGCTGGCATGATGAAACATGTGAAAATACCGGATTCGAAAAAACAAATTTTTCTTCCGGAATTGAACTGATTTATTCGAAAAGCGGCAGCAATGGTTTGAAATTTAAATATATGGAAAATTATTGGTTTAACGCGGATTCTCCTGAAAGATGTTTTTTTCTGTCATTCTTCACTGAGATTTAAATAAAATTTTTTAGCGTAAATAAATTTTTTATTCTTGAAAATGTTCACCTCAAGGGTTAAAATAATATAAAGAGCATTTTAATCTTGGTAAAGATTTTTATCATTTAACTAATAACATTGTTTTGTCGAAGTTTTACAGTAGATAAATGCTTACGAAGATCAGATGGAGGTATGATATGTTGTCAATGCAGCAGTTAGAGGAACTTGAAAGTAGGGTCATAAAAGCACTTCAGCTTATTGGTGATTTGCGCACAGAAAATTCACGACTTGAAACAGATAATGAAAATTTAAAAGCTGATGCTGAAGAAGCTCGTCTCAGTTTGGAAGAAAAAGAGCAGGAAGTACTTAGAATTCAAAAGGAACTCGACGCTACTGCTAAGGAACTTCAGGATATTAGAGATAAAGAAGACGCTCTTGAGAAAAAGATTGTCAATCTTCTCGGTAAAATGGATGCATTGACAGGCGGCGAAGGGCATGTGCCTAAAGGCGATACAGCACCGCCTCGCAGACCGGCTCCGCGTGCAGCTGCGGCTTCCAAAAAAGCAGCGCCTGCCGCTAAATCAGAAGATTTGAGTTCACCGGATGATCTTCTGTCTGATGACATGTTAGATGACGGTATAATAGAGATTTCTGATGAAGATGGAATTGAAGTCGAAGAAATCGACGGCTCGTCAGATGACGACATTGTAGTAATTGATGATGATTCTGAAAGTCTTGATGACATCGGTTTTGAGTCAGATGAATCCGAAGGCGAAGATGACATAATTCTTCTTGACGATGATGAAGATGAAATAGTAATTGATGATGTCGATGATGACAGCATAATAGTCGATGAAGACAGCGATGACTTGTCTTCAGACGATGACATTGAATTAGAAGACGATGATGATTTTATTATTGTTGAAGAGGATGAAAAATAATCACATCTATGCCCGAGCCAAAAGTAAAAGTTAATATTTGCGGAAATGTATATAATATTCAGGGGGAAGCGCCCCCTGAATATATTAATAAACTGGCCCTTTATGTTGACAATAAAATGACTGAAGTGGGCAGAACAATGCATTCTGATAATCCTCTGCACCTTGCGATACTCGCCGCTTTGAACATTGCGGATGAGTATTTCCAGCTTAAAGAAATCGACGAAAACGTTGATTCTTCCATAATGAAAAGAGCAAATGCGCTTATTTCAATGCTTGAAGAAGGCATAATAGGCGATGTTTATTCAAACATAAACATTAAGAAAAATATTTCCGAATAATACTGTTTGCAAGTCTTTTCAAATTTTTATATTAAAATTAGTGATTTATTCATTTTCAATATTTACAGAAAATAATGAAATTAATAAATTTATTTTTTTGACAATTTCATTGGCATGGGTTAGACTTCTAATGTAGAAAAAATATAAACAGGAAATCTGATTATGGATAAAAGCGAATTATTAAAAAAGCAGAATGAAGAAAATGAAATTGAAAATGAAGATGAAAACAGAAACAGTGATGGGAACATTTCATCTGAAGGCCGAATTGTCCAATTGGTTACCTTTACGCTTGATGAAGTCGAGTATGGGGTTGATATTTTGTCTGTGCATGAAATATTGAGGTTTCCGGACATTACTCGGCTTCCAAATACTCCGAAATTTATTAAAGGCGTAATCAATCTCCGCGGAAATGTTTTACCTGTCGTGGATGTCCGCGAGCGTTTTGGTTTCCCTTTGGGTACCGTAACAGACCTTACTCGCGTGATTGTAATTGAAGCCGGTGAAAGGCAGATTGGGCTGCTTGTTGATAACGTATCTCAGGTAATTAGAATAAACACTAAAAATATTGATTCCCCTTCAATTTTAATCGAAGGTGTTTCAGAGGAATTTATCACAGGTGTCGCCAGACTTAAAGGAAGACTCATTGTAATATTAAGCGTTGAAAACATTGTATTTTCTGATGATGAGATTTCTGAAAAAGAAAAAGCAGCACTATCGGCATAGCAGCAAAACTATAAGTAATTTGGAGAAAAAAAATGGCATTTACATTGGGTGAATATCAAGATGTATTTCTTGAAGAAGCTGATGATCAACTTCAGGAACTTAATTCAAATCTGCTGCAAATGGAACAGGATCCCGACAATGATGATATTATTAATAACATTTTCAGAGCCGCGCATTCATTAAAAAGTTCTGCAGCATTTGTCGGATTGAATGATTTAAGCGACCTTGCTCATAAAATGGAAAACCTTTTACAGGGCGTCCGTGATAAAA